>NZ_BSTC01000022.1 GCF_030269305.1 Kineosporia sp. NBRC 101731 | reverse complement strand
ATTCCGAACCCGGAAGCTAAGCCTGCCAGCGCCGATGGTACTGCACTGGTTACGGTGTGGGAGAGTAGGACATCGCCGGACAAAAATTGAAGACAGTAATGGCGGCCCCCGCCCGACGAAGAAACTTTCGATCGGGCGGCGCGGGCCGCCATTACTGCGTTTGCGGACCGGTTCGGGGTGACCCCGTACCCAAGGCGAGGCGTGCATCGTCCGCCAGCAGGTCGTCCGCAACTCTCCCGATGTCCCTTGTTCGTGATCATGCAAAGTGTTCCCGGGGACACTTTGCATGATCACGAACAGAGGGACTACTGCTTGCCTAGGTTCTCGGCGAAGCGGATGCGCACCGGCTCGGGCAGGTTGTCGGGCTGGAAGCCGAAGACCTGGCCGTAGAAAGACAGCTCGGACTCGAAGGCCCGGATGATGTTCTCCGCCCGGCGGAACCCGTGCTGTTCGCCCGGGAAGAGCAGGTAGCTGTGCGGCACCTTCTTGGCGGCGAGCGCAGCCACGATCATCTCGGCCTGGGCCGGCGGAACGACTTCGTCCTCCTCACCCTGCAGCACGATGAGGGGTCGGTCGAAGCCGTTGATGTGCGACAGGGGCGAACGCTCCGTGTAGATCTTTTCGGCCTGCGGCCAGGGACCGACCAGTCCGTCGAGGTAACGCGATTCGAACTTGTGTGTGTCCCGGGCCAGTGCGCCCAGGTCGGCCACGCCGTAGAGGCTGGCGCCGGCGGTGAACACGTCGCGGGTCGCGAGGGCCGCGAGAACCGTGTAGCCCCCGGCGCTTCCGCCACGGATCGCGAGGCGGGCGGCGTCGGCCAGCCCTTGGGCCGCGACCCAGAGCGCTGCCGCGCAGGCGTCCTCGACATCGACGATGCCCCAGGAGGCGTCGAGCAGCTTCCGGTAAGGGCGTCCATAACCGGTGCTCCCGCCGTAATTCACGTCGATGACGGCGAACCCGCGACTGGTCCAGTACTGGGTGCTCAGCCGGAAGGCGGAGCTCGCGGCACTGGTCGGACCGCCGTGCACGGTCACGATGAGTGGCGGACGCTCGTTCTCGGGACCGCGCACGGCGGCGGAGGCCGGCAGGTAGAGCAGTGCGTGCGCGTTGCGGCCGCCGACACTGGGGAAGGTGACATGGCGCGGTACCGAGATACCGGCCGGGTCGAGGCCGTGGTCGGGTACGTCGTTGAGTACGGTCCAGGCGAGAGCGCCCTTGTCATTGACCCGGAACTCGACCACGGCGGGCTCGGCCGTGGTCTGCGCCGCGATGGCCGTGAGCCGGGAACCGTCGGGGGAAAGGCGCAGCTGCTCGAGGTGGGGAAACGGAAGGGCGTCGGTCTCTATCGAGTCGTCCTGCAGTCGGACGAGATTCGCTCCCTTGTCGTCCGAATAGGTGAGCCAGGTCTGGCCGCCGGAGTCCGTGGCGTAGTCGCTGTTGCCGAAACGCCAGGCCGGGCCGCCCACTTCGTGCCGCAGGGGCAGTACCGGCGTGAGATCACCGCTGGTGTCGTCGACGCGGTAGACGTTCCACCACTGCGAGGTGTCGGAAATGACGTAAAGCTGACCGTCGGACCCGAAATCGGGCTGCATGAGCGACTGTCCGTCGCGCGGGGCCGCCCGTCCGTGACCGAGCCGCTGGGCACCCGCCAGCAGGTGGGCGTCGACCATCGAGAGCCCCGCGTCGGAGGACGCCAGCTCCCCGATCCACAGTGCGGTGCTGTCCCACGGCATGTTCGGGTGTTGCCACTCGATCCAGGCGAGGTGCTGGCCGTCGGGACTGATGCGCGGAGCGGCGACGAAGTCGGCGCCGCTCACGAGCACGCGTGGGGCAGGATCTTCGGTGTCACCGGGAACAGCCGGGATGGCAACGATCTCGTTGCGCACGTCGTTGCCCTCGTGCGTCTCCCGCACGCAGATGACCGTCTTGCCGTCGGGAGTGAGGCGTCCGTCCGTGTACCGCCAGGCTGCCTTCGACGGCGGAGTGGGCGTGATCGCCACCGGGCGCTTGCCCGGTTCGGCGCGGTAGAGCCGCTGGTCGTCCCAGTTCACGGTGAACACCACATCGCCGGCGACCCACCAGCTGCCTCCGCCGTACTCGTGCACCCGGGTACGCACGTTCCAATCCGGTCCGAGCACATCGGTGATCTGGCCGTCGGCCGCGCGGAACACCAGCTGTTCGCGTCCGCCCTGATCGGGGCGGATCTGCGACCACCAGGTGCCGGTGGCGCCGGGCCAGGCCTCGATCGGGCGCACGATGCCCGAGACCAGGTCAGCCGCGCTGATCGGTGACGGCCAGGTGCCGTAGGGCACGACAGGGAGCTGGGGACCCGCGGAGTCGCTCATGCCCGAACGCTACTGCGAACGGGTGGACATCACCCCGTGGAGATGCGACCCCCACTGTGCTCGTGATGATGCAGACCTTCCTCGGGCAGCGTTCGCTTGATCACGAACACAGTGGTGGGGGAGGAACCCGAACGAGGGACGCCGGTGGGCATCTGCGCGATGCCCGTGCGGCACAACGGATACCGGGGATGGGAGCCGGTACCCGCCGGCCGTGACCCGGCGTCCCTCGTCGGTAGCTCCGCTGGATCAGCCCTTCCGGCGGACGGTGAAGCTGTGGGCCACTTCCTGGTCGGTCGCACCGTGACCCGGCGGGTCGAGCAGCACCCGGCCGCGGGCCGAGTCACCCCTCTTCACCGAGCCGCCGTCCAGCCAGGCGCACTCACCCTTCTCGAGCACCTGCCGTTCGACCGTCGCGAAGGCGCGTCCCCTGGTGGCGACCTGGAGCACGGCGCGGGCGGCCGCGTCGCCGGTGTTGCAGACCCGGGCCCGGACGGCTCCGGCCGACGACACCGAGGTCTTCGGCACCGTCATCTCGTAGTCCGGCGCCGGGCACGAGAACTTCTGCTTCAGCACGACACCGTCGGTGAGGGCGGAGGTCAGGGAGACGGGCCAGGGGCCGGCGCCGCTGAGCCGCAGGGTGGCGGGCAGGTCCAGCTCGTCGTCGCCGGTCATCAGAGTGTCCGGATACGTGCCGGTCAGGCGGACCGTGGCCCCCTTGGCCGAGCAGACCGGCGGGCCGGCGGTCACCGTGCCCAGCGCCAGGGGCGCGGACTCGTACCGGCTGCTGATCTCCTGAGCTGCGTCCAGGCAGTCGACGGTGACCCCGTAGTCCCCGAGCGGTGCGTCGTCGGGGATCGGCAGCTGCGTCGCCGCCCAGGTGTTGCCGGTGATGTCGACCTCGGTGGTGACGATCGCGTTCGGGTCGGCCTCGGCGCCCAGACCGGCCACGTCGTCGTCGGAACCGTCGCCCGATCCGTCCCCGCTGTCATCGCCACCGTCGTCGCTCAGGGCCGCCGGGCTCACCTCGATCCGGGCGGTGGTGGCGGCTGCGGCGCAGACATCGACGGGGGATACGGCGACGGTTCCGCCCGGCACGACCAAGCTCGGTGTCAGGTTCACCCGAGCCGGGTTGCCGGACACCGTGAGGGCCGCCGGGGCGTAGGTCAGCGTGACCCCGTCCTCGTCATCGCCCGGGTCATCGGGGTCGTCGCCCGGGTCGTCGGGGTCGTCGGGGTCGATCATCCGCTGCCCGATCCGGCCGGGGGCGGCCGAGGAGAAACTGCTGGCGTCCCCGGCGGCCATCATGTAGGCCGAATCCAGACAGAGCACGTCGACGGTTCCCGGACCGGCGGCCACTCCCGCTGAGTTCCAGGCGCCGTTCTCGTCCGGACCCGTCACCGGCAATCGCACGGTGGTGGCGTCCCAGGCCCCGCTGTCGTCCGTCGTCAGCAGGTCGAGCTGGTAGGTGGTGTCCTCGGAGTCGGTGTAGGTGACGAAGACGTCTTGCGCACCACTCGCGGAGGGGCAGGGCTGCGGCGGTGTGACCGTGAACGAGGTTCCCGGACTCACCGAGGTGGCGCTGAGCGTGGGTGCGGCCGCGGTGTCGTCCTGCGCCGCAGCGAGGGCGAGGCCTGAGCCGGAGGTCAGCATCACGGCGAGCGTGACCGAACCAGTGACGAGGACGCGGCGAATCATCGTGCATCTCCTTCTGCTCCGGTGCGCAGGGACCCCAAGGCTCTCGACATCCCGGCGCCGGACCTGAACCCCGGCGTCACCCGGACGGCCTCACCGCGCCCGCAGGACACACCGGTGACGGCAGGTGAGACGACCCTCCACGCGGCTGCGGCCTGCGCCTAGGCTGCCCCTCGTGGCGACGACAACGCAATCATCGGGGCCGGTGACCGCGGACGACGTGGAGCAGGCAGCGCAACGGCTTTCGGCCGTTCTGGCACCCACTCCGCTGCAACCGCTCGACCGGGTCGGAGCCCGGATCGCCGGCCGGGTCTGGGTGAAGCGCGAAGACCTGCAACCGGTGCGCTCGTACAAGGTGCGGGGGGCCTACAACCTGATCGCCCAGCTGACTGCGCAGGCGCGGGAGGCCGGGGTGGTCTGTGCGAGCGCCGGCAATCACGCCCAGGGCCTGGCCTACGCCTGCGGGAAACTCGGTGTGCACGGCCGGGTGTACCTGCCGCGCACGACGCCCCGGCAGAAACGCGACCGCATCGCCGTGCTCGGTGGGGACCTGGTCGAAGTGCGGGTCAAGGGAGACACCTATGACGACGCGGCGGCCGAGGCCGCTGCGGACGCCCTGCTCACCGGGGCCACGCTGGTTCCGGCCTTCGACCACCCGTGGACCGTCGCGGGCCAGGGCACGGCGGTCGCCGAGGCCTTCGCCCAGCTGGAAGAGCTGGGCGAGGACCGGCCCGAGGTCGTGGTGATCCCGGTCGGAGGCGGCGGTCTGCTCGCCGGCACTGCCATCTGGCTGGCCGAGCGGCATCCGGAGGTGCGCCTGGTGGGGGTGGAGCCTGCCGGTGCGGCCTGCATGTCGGCCGCGCTACAGGCCGGGGAGCCCGTCACGCTGCCGGAGATCGACGGTTTCGTGGACGGGGCCGCGGTGCGCCGGGCCGGTGACGTCACCTTCCCGATCGTGCGTGACGCCAAGGTCGAGGTGGTCAGCGTGGCCGAGGGCCGGGTCTGCACCGAGATGCTCGCCCTCTACCAGTCCGACGGCATCATCGCCGAGCCCGCCGGGGCCCTGGCCGCCGCCGCTCTCGGTGACGTGGTGCGGCCCCAGCCGGGGGCGAACGTGCTGGTCCTGCTGAGCGGTGGCAACAACGACGTCAGTCGCTACGCCGAGGTGGTCGAGCGGGCGCTGATCCACGAGGGCCGCAAGCACTACTTCCTGGTCGGTTTCCCGCAGGAACCCGGTGCGCTGCGCCGTTTTCTGGACGACGTGCTGGGGCCGGACGACGACATCACGCTGTTCGAGTACGTGAAGCGCAACAACCGGGAGACCGGGCCGGCGCTGGTCGGTATCGAGCTGGGCAGCCCGGCCGATCTCCCGGCTCTGCTCGCCCGGATGAAGGCGTCGCCGCCGGACATCGAGAAGATCCCGGCCGACAGTCCGCTGTTTCGCTACCTCCTCTGAAAATCTCTGAAATTGAGGACGAGGTGGGCACCCTGGGTGCCCACCTCGTCCTCAATTTCAGCTTTCGATCTCGGACTTGTCGCCCGCCCACAGCGTGTGGAACGACCCCGCGGCGTCGACGCGGCGATAGGTGTGCGCGCCGAACAGGTCACGCAGGCCCTGGATCAGCGAGGCCGGAAGGCGGTCGCGGCGCAGACCGTCGTAGTACGCCAGCGACGACGAGAAGGCCGGAGTGGCAACGCCGTTCAGTGCGGCGGCGGAGACGACCCGGCGCCACGCGTCGGAGCCGCTCGACACCGCGCCGGCGAAGTACGGTGCCACCAGAAGGCTTTCCAGCTTCGGCTGGTCGTCGTAGGCCTCGCGGATCCGGTCGAGGAAACGGGCGCGGATGATGCAGCCGCCCCGCCAGATCGTCGCGGTCTTCCCCCGGTCGATGTCCCAGCCGAATTCTTCGCTGCCCGCCGCGATGTGGTCGAACCCCTGGGCGTAGGCCACGACCTTGGAGGCGTACAGCGCCTGGCGGACGTCTTCGACGAACGCGTCGCGGTCGCCGTCCGCGACCCAGCCATCGATGACGCCCGAGCCGAACGCCTCACCCGCGGCGGCGCGCTGGGCGGCGTGGCCGGACAGCGAGCGGGCGAAGGTGGCCTCGGCGATGCCGGTGATCGGGACGCCCAGCTCGAGCGCGTTCTGCACGGTCCAGCGGCCCGTGCCCTTCTGCTCGGCCTGGTCCTGCACGATGTCGACGAACGGCTTGCCGGTGCGCTCGTCGATGTGGCTGAGCACGTCGACCGTGATCTCGATGAGGAACGACTCCAGGTCGCCCTCGTTCCAGGTGCGGAAGATGTCGGCGATCTGCACGGGCGTGGCGCCCAGCCCTTGGCGCAGCAGGTCGTAGGCCTCCGCGATGAGCTGCATGTCGGCGTACTCGATGCCGTTGTGCACCATCTTCACGAAGTGACCGGCGCCGTCCGGGCCGATGTGCGTGCAGCAGGGGGTGCCGTCGACCTGCGCGGCGATCGACTCGAACATCGGGCCGAGCCGGTCGTACGCCCACG
Source organism: Kineosporia sp. NBRC 101731 (assembly GCF_030269305.1). Classification (NCBI taxonomy): domain Bacteria; kingdom Bacillati; phylum Actinomycetota; class Actinomycetes; order Kineosporiales; family Kineosporiaceae; genus Kineosporia; species Kineosporia sp. NBRC 101731. Next base: position 78,927 of record NZ_BSTC01000022.1, on the reverse strand, counting down.
TCGAGCCGCCGGGCATGATGCTCGGCCCGAGCAGCGCGCCCTCCTCGCCGCCGCTGACACCGCAGCCGACGAAGTGCAGGCCTTTCGTCTTGAGGGCCTCTTCCCGTCGCCGGGTGTCGGCGAAGTGCGCATTGCCGGTGTCGACGACGATGTCGCCCTCTTCCAGCAGCGGCACCAGATCGTCGATGACGGCATCGGTGCCCGGGCCGGCCTTCACCATGACGATGACGACGCGGGGTTTCTGCAGGGAGTCGACGAAGTCTTCCAGCGACTCGCTGGGGACGAACGTACCCTCGTCGCCGTGATCGTCGATCAGGCTCTGGGTGCGGGCGTACGTGCGGTTGTGAACTGCCACCTGGTGGCCGTGGCGGGCCAGATTACGGGCCAGGTTGCGGCCCATGACGGCGAGGCCGGTCACGCCGATGTTGGCGGAGCCGGTTTTCGTCGTGACGTCGTTATCCGAACTGGTGCTCACCGTTCTCCTCAGTCTCTGCAGTCACCGGGCAGAGGCTGTCCTGTCCGGTGACGAGCCGGCGGGTTGGATCAGAACCACGCTCGGCCAGGCTACCTGCGACTTTGCGCCGCGAGCCGGGCCGAGGGTGGTCCTGTTGATCCCCCCTGTGCGAGGAATACGGTTCAGCAGCGCTCTTCGTAGGGGGCGACCGTCACGGTGACGGGCACGCCGTCGAACGTGTCGCCGGCCTTGGGTCGCTGGTCACAGACCCGCCAGTCGCCGAGGTTGCCGTCGACCGTGTCGCCGTCTTCCCGGTCGATGAAGCGCACGCTGGCCTTCTCACCGAGGATCTGGCCGGCCATGTAGGCCGTGCGGTTCTCCAGGTCGGGCATCTCGGTGGTCGCGACCTTGTACAGCGCCTGGTCGGACGAGGGGCACTTCTCGTCGAGCTGCACCGCGCCCAGCTCGACCTTGGAGTCTTCGTCGCGGGAGCCCGCGGCGGGGGTCTGGAAGCAGACCACCCACTCCTTGTCATCGCTCCAGCGCCGGTCACGGCCCAGGGCGTCGTGGGTCTCCACCTTGTCGAAACCGGACTTGTCGGCCTTGTCCTTGGCCCATTCCAGCCCTTTGCCCACCAGCTGGGGCAGGTTGGACTTGGCCGCCGCGCTGTCACCCCCGCCGCTGCCGATCATCCAGAAGATCAGGATCAGCACGACAGGCGTTGCCAGTACTGCGATCAGCACGATCGTGGGCGTGCTCGGACCGGTCCGCTCGCCTGCCATCAGCGCAACAACCCTTTCGGCCGTGGATAACCCGGTTGTGGCTGTTTGGGCAGCCGGAAGAATTATCCCGGACCTGGCGGTTGCATATCAATCCGCCGCGCTGCGCAGGTCCGGCACCGGCTCTGCACCGCTTTTGGCCAAGCCCCTGACCTGCGCCTTCATGGCGTCCGAGGCAGGTGGGCCAACCCTGGCGGGACGGCTGAGCGATCCCGCGCGTCCCACGGCCCCGAGTAAGTCCCCGTCTTTCCTCCGTGATCATGCAAAACCTCCCCGGAGTTCTAGAACTGTGATGGAGAGAGTTCTAGAACGCTGGGGAGATTTTGCATGATCACGAACAGGGGTTCTGGGGGAGGGGCGCCAGGTCGTCAGGCCTTGTCGGTGTGGGCCGGGGGATCGGCAGGGGTCAGGTCGAGGGCTGCCAGTTCGGCCGGGGTGGACGTGGCGGCCACGGCGGGCTCCTCGGTGGGCTCCTCGGTGGGCCCGGCCGGCAGTTCGGGGGCGGGCGGCAGATCGCGGTTCTCGCGGGCCTGGCGCGCGGTCTCCTTGGCGGCCTCGATCTGGGCCAGCTCGTCGGAGTCCAGCGGGTGCACCTGGACCCGGAGGATGGCCCGCGGCGTGACCTCGAGCGCGGTGAGGCGCCAGTTGCCCACGACGGTCTCGGTGCCGGCGGCCGGGAACTCGCCCAGGGCCTCCAGCATGATCCCGGCGATCGTCGCGCTCCGGCCCGCGTTCAGGTCGATGCCCAGGTCGGTCAGGTCATGGGCGGGGAAGGAGCCGTTCAGCTCGATATCGCCGTCGGGCCGGTGCAGGACCTGTGCGGTGTCCAGGTCGAACTCGTCGTAGATCTCGCCGACGATCTCCTCGAGCAGGTCTTCGAGCGTCACGATGCCGGCGACCGCGCCGAACTCGTCCATCACCAGGGCCAGCTGACCGCGCTGCTGCTGCATGCGGCCCAGGGCCTGCAGCACACCGGCCGAGTCGGGAAGCACCAGGGCGGGACGCACGTAGTCGGCGACCGCGCCGATCCCGGCCACGAGCTGTCGCAGGTGCACGAAACCGATGACGTCGTCCTCGGTCTCGCCGATCACCGGGGCCCGGGAGAGTCCGGCCTCGATCAGTAGGTCGCGGGCGGTCGAGGCGTCTTGCGCAGCCGTCACGAAGACCACGTCGGTGCGCGGCACCAGCACCTGGTAGAGCTTGCGCTCGTCGAGTTCGAGCGCGCCCTCGATGATCGAGCGCTGCTGCTCGGGGATGGACTCCTGGGCGGCGATCATGTCCTTGATCTCCTCCTCGGAGACCTCCTCGCGCGCCGCCTTCGGGTCCAGGCCGACCATCCGGACGACCAGTTCCGTCGACTTGGCGAGGATCCAGACCAGCGGCCGGGCCAGCACCGAGATCAGGTTGATCGGGCCGGCCGCGCGCAGCGCCCACGACTGGGCGGTCTGCATCGCGATCCGCTTCGGGGCCAGCTCGCCGATCACCAGCGTCACGTACGTCAGCATGATCGTCACCACGACGACCGAGACCGGCTCGGCCGCGCTCCCGAGGAAGCCGAGCGGCTCGATCAGCGGCTGGGCCAGCGACACGGCGGCCGTGGCCGACGCCAGCGCACCGGCCAGGGTGATGCCGATCTGGATGGTGGACAGGAAACGTGTCGGGTCGTTCGTCAGACTGGCCAGCCGACGACCCTTCTCGCTCTCCGTGGCCAGGCGGTTGACCTGGCTCTCACGTAACGAGACCAGAGCCATCTCGGAGCCCGAGAGCGCGGCGTTGATCAGGATCAGCACGGCGACCAGGGCGATCTCGACCCACATGGTGTGCTCGGCTCCTTCGGGGCGGAACTTGGGCCCCTCCCGGCCCTACCGGGCGGAGAGGTCAGCATGGGGCTGCCATCATCCGGCAGCGATGATCACGGCGCCTCCTGAGAACCTCGGCACGTCCGGTCCCCGTGACGGTTTCCGGGCAGGTCAGGTGCCCGTCCGCGTCCAAAATTATTGCTGTTGCCGTCGGCCCCGACCCGGGCGACCCGCGCGGGCCGGGGGAACACCGGGCAACCGTTGACCAACGAGCGGTGAACTCCTGCCCCTGGGGCCGTGAAACTCCGCCTCACGATCTGTCGGACAGCCGGTACGCGATGCGAACGTCGCGGGATGGAGAACCCCCCCGGCGGACGAGCGGATGGCCGAACTCAGCGAGCACCTGCGGGCGCCCGGCGGCGGCCGGCCCGTGGAGGGCCTGAGCGTCGACGACACCGATGACGACGACCCGGTGCTGATCACCCCGGCCGGGGACCCGGTGGACACCTGGCGCGAGGGCTACCCGTACTCCGAGCGGATGGGCCGCGACGTCTACGAGGCGGAGAAACGGCTGCTCCAGATCGAGCTGCTGAAACTCCAGAACTGGGTGAAGAGCTCCGGCGAGAAGGTGGTGATCCTCTTCGAGGGTCGCGACGCGGCGGGCAAGGGCGGCACGATCAAGCGGTTCATGGAGCACCTGAACCCGCGCGGTGCCCGGGTGGTGGTGCTGGAGAAGCCCAGCGAGCGTGAGCAGGGCGAGTAGTACTTCCCCCGCCTCTGACCGGCTCCCCGGGGTCGGGCATGATCAGTCGATGGACACGGGGCGGTTGCGGAATTGTGGGGTTTCGTGGCATTGCCACGCCGATCAGGGCATCCTGTCCGGGTGCCTGAAGCCCGTACACCCCCGACGACGACGCCGCGGGAGCACGTCCTGAACGCGATCCCTTCCCCGGGCAGCCACCCGGCGCCACGGGGCACGGAGATCGAGATCTGGTGGTCCCGGGTGGACGTCGGCAACCTCGCCGACGACGTCCGGACGCAGCTCGCGGCCGACCTGAGCGAGACCCGCCTGGCCAAGATCGAGCGCTACCGGCGCGCGCAGGACCGGGACCGTGGGCTGGCCGCCCACTCGATGCTGCGGCGGCTGCTCTCGGCCGTCACCGGAACCCCACCGGCACAGTTGCAGCTCGGGTCGTTCTGTATCTCGTGCGGCGAGAACGGGCATGGTAAGCCATTTCTCGAAGCCACCGACGGTAGTCGGGATGTGGAGATCAATCTCTCGCACTCCGGTGAGGTGGTCATCGTGGCGCTCGCCGCCCCCGGGGTACAGGTGGGCGTGGACGCCGAGCAGGGGCGCACGGTGGACTGGAACGCGTTGCGGAACTCGATCTTCGCCGACCAGGAGTGGGCCGCCACCGAGCGCCGGGCCGACCGCGAGCACCGGCGCCTGCTCACCTGGGCGCGCAAGGAGTCGTCGGTCAAGGCCAGCGGGCACGGGCTGTCTCTGCCCCTGCGTCATGTGGTCACCTCGGACGCTGAGGGTGCGACCTGGTCGGCCTCGATGCCGTCAGGGGTCGGGCGGGTCGCGGGTACCGACCTCGACCTGGCTCCCGACGTGGCTGCGGCAGTGGCGGTACTGCGCCCCGAGGGGTGGCCCGATCCGCCGGTGGTTCGGCGCATTTCGATTGGCTGATAGGTAGTTTCGAGCGGGCGGACGCGCGGGTGGAGGGCTGGATGGCGGAGGCGGCCGGTACGCAGGAGGAGCAGCAGCGGGCGGTCATCTCCCGTACCGAACGGCTGCGCGCGGCTCTGGGCCAGGTAACGCTCGAGGAGTACCGGAGCGAAGATGTCCGGTTCGAGCGGGACTCCCGGCTCGGGCGGGAACTGCTCTACCTGGTCGCGAACAACTCCTGGTGCCGTCGCACGACCGAGGTACTGCACGTCAAGCTGGCCCAGGCCGTGGACACCGACGTGGTCGTGGACGTCGACCTGTCCTACGCCGATCACGAGGCGTTCGAGCTGGACGCCGGGCTGACCTGGCTGCCGTTGCTGGCCCTGCCGCCGATGCGTCCCCGGGAGCCGTCGAGGAGCCGGGACCCGAAGTTCCTGGCCGATTTCCGGCAGAACCGGCTGGACGTGCCGCTCGACCGGTGGGCCGACGACGAGGCCGACCCGATCGCGTCGCTGGAGGTCAGCGACGCGAACGGGCAGCGGATTCATCGGCTGACCCAGGCCGAGGTGCGCCAGCGTCTCTCGGCGGCGCTGGCCGAGATGATCATCAACGTGATGACCCGCCGGCCGCAGCAGACCGGCCCGGAGCCTGGGGCGGTGGTGCAGCGAACGCAGAAGCTGTTGCTGTCGGCCGCTATCCGGCGCATGCTGCCAGGTGCCTCGCCGATGGCCGAAGGTGGCGAGCTACCCGCCGGGGGTACGGTGCCGGAGGGGATCCGGGACGCCCGGAACCTGCTCGACGCGATTCTGGCCGCGGACATCTCCCTGGCCGAGGAGTTCTCGGACGCGGACGCCCCGGCCGGCCTCCACCCGCCCGAGCCGAGCCCGCCGACGTCCACCATTGCCGTGGTCCAGGCGCCGGAGCGGACCGCCGGACCGCGACCCGGGCTGGATACCGAGGTCATGAAAGTCCTGACCGGGCCCAATGTTCCGGGTGGACCGGGGACCGGTCCGATCGCCGTCGATTCCCGGGTCGACTCCTGGCTGGAAGACGGTGGCCGGTTGCGGCCGGCGCTCGGCTCGCACGTCGGGGAGATCCTCGAGGCGCTGGTCGGGACCACCCTGGTCGTCATCGCGATCCGCGACGAGGGCAGGCCGATGTCGTACACGGTGCACGTGCCCTCGCGACGGCTGGTGCGGCAGGGGCGGGCCTGGTTCCAGCCCCGGGCCCTGCTGAGCATCGACCTGCTCGCCCCGACCGCCCACGCGGACCGGCAGATCCGGCTGGTGCTGCCCGAGGGGGTGGTCTGCCGTGGAGACCGGGTGCAGGGACGTATCGACGTCGAGCTTCCCAGCCCGTTCGAGCGCCTCGAGGCGCTGATGCGACGCCTGTTCCCCCGGCAGATGCCGCCCGATCGCCCCTCCTCCTGGGTGGACGTGCAGATCGCCGAGATGGCGCTGCACAAGGTGGATTCCGCACTCGACAGCCTGCGCTACTACCTGGTCGAGGCGACGCACGAAGAACTGGCGGACGACGGTGGGCCGCGCGGGTGGTTCTCCCGGGGGCAGCGGCGCCCGACCCGGGAGGAGCTCACCCGCCGCCTGGACACGCGACTGCGTGAGCTGCGCGGGCATCTCGACCGGGTGCGTGCCGACGGGGTGCTCGGCGACGGCATGGCCGGGCTGTGGCAGGCCTGGGACTCCGGCTCCTGGTTCCCCCGCTGGATGCGGCGCCGCGTCGACGTGAACACCGCCAGTGTGAATCTCGTGATGCTGCGGGCCAGTTCGGTCGACGACATCGCGATCCGGGCCCGGCCGATCCGGGCCCGGATCGAGGCTGACCTGGCGCTGTCCGAGGTCTCCGACGTGGCCCGCTACACCGGCGGCCTGAACCTGGCCGTGCTCGGGGTGCTCTGCGTGTTGCTGGGCCTCTACCCGCCCAAGGGGGACGGCGCCGGGGATGCCGTGCAGGTGCTGGCCACCATCCTCACGTTGTTCTCGGCGGTGCTGGCCGGCCGGGTGGAACTCGGGCACGCCTCCACCCTGCGCGGCCTGATGACCCGGGCCACCTACTGGCTGATGTTCGGTTCGGTGCTGCCCACCGTGCTGCTGGCCATGGCCCTGGCCCTGCTGCCCCTGCACTACGCCACCGGGGCCGCCGTCACCGCCTTCGTGGTGCAGTCGCTGCTGATGCTGCGGTTCCGTCGCACCGAGCCGCTGCGGTCCAAGCCCGGACAACGCTCCCGGTCGGCCCGGATGAGGGTCACCAGCGCCTACTCGCCCGAGTACGCCCGCGTGGACATGCTGCGCGGGCGCCGCAGCCGGGCCCTGATCACCGAGGCTCTGCTATTGGGCCGGGACGCGTTCGCCTACGTGGTCACCCGCCCCGCCGGGGAGGGGCAGTTGCTACGGCTGCTGGAGGGAAGCCAGACGGGTGGCAACCCGGTGACCACCGCTCGGCGGTCGGTGGTGCGCTTCCTCAACGCGCGCGGCGTCGACGTGCGGGCCGCCGCTCCCGACCCGGTGAACCTGCTCGGCGCCGTGCAGTCCGCCACCGCCGGCCGGGCCATGACCTACCTGGTCTTCCGCGACCAGCCGATGGACGACTGGCGGGCCGTCAGCGGGGACAAGGACGACGTGGTCGCCCCGGTGCCTCTCGACCCGGACCGGGTGGCACCGCAGGAGCCGCCGGAATGGGTGCTGCGGATCATGATCGGTCTGCCGGTGTCGCCGGTGGCCATCGCCCTGTCCCGGCACCCGGTGATGGCCGTGGTGTCCGCCGCGGCCCGCTACAACTTCCAGGTCGGCAGCGTGCAGCTACCGGCCCCGCCACCACCCGGCCACGCCGGCCAGGGCCTGCGGTGGATCCAGCTCAGCGTCGGGGTCACCTACCGCCGGGGCGACTCGCTGCGGGGTCTGGGTTCCTTCCTCTACCGGGTACACCGCATGGACGGCATGGCCTTCGGCGGGGGCAAGCTCTCGGTGCTGGTGCAGATCAACGCCGAACGTCCGCCGTTGTCCCCCCTTTCGTCGTCGAAACCCTTGAGCGACAAAGACTTCGACGTGGTACCGGACGACGAGGCGGCCAGTGATCCGGAACGCAACTGGCGCACGCTGGCCCTGACCGCGCACTCCCGCGTCGGCCTGCTGCGCGACGTGCTGACCGGGCTGGCCACCCAGGCGCCGAACTTCGAGCTGGCGAGCCTGACCGTCGAGGGGGTCTACGGGCAGACGGTGCTGTTCCTGGTCGGGCGGGAACGTCTTTCCGGGGCTCCCGCCCGGGAGGACTCGCTGCGGGACACGCTGCAGCACTGGATGCGGCCCTCGGACCGGCTGATCGTCGCGGTCGACCGTCGGCTCAGCGCGCGGATGCTCGACGGTGCCTCCGGTCAGCGGGAACGCCTTCTGCTGCAGATCTTTCTGAGAACACCGGACCGGCCCGGAGTGCTGCGCGAGACGCTCCGGAACCTGGCCCGGGCGCTGGAGACGTACGGTCCCGCCGGGCACGCGTACGGCGAGGCGCTGGAGAAGATCGACGTCTGGTTCGTGACCATGGAGGTCGCCAACGGGCGCACCTTCCGCGGGCACCTCACCGTGCGGCTTCCCGGGGAGCCCGACTCCTGGGCCGACTGGGCCGCGGTGGACTGGTCGGCCGTGGAACGGTCGATGAGTCAGGCATCCGCCCAGGCCGCGCGGGGTGAGGGCAACGACGCGGCGATGGGCGGTGCGGTGGCGATCATGGACGATACGGTGATCACGGTCGAACTCATGCGGACGGCGGGCTGATTCAGGCCGGTGCCGGCGCGCTCTGGAGGAAGGCCGAGTCGTTGAGCCGGCCGATCTTGTTGTGTACGCCGTCGACCTTGTACTTGGAGAGCTTGACGTCCAGGCCGGTTCTCGGCGCCTGGACGGCAGTGCCCGGCTCCACCACGATCATCACGTGCCCGGCCGAACCACGCTGGCCGAGCGCGCTGAAGAGCAGGTCGCCCGGCTTCTCCTGGCCCGGCTCGATGATCGTGGAGTTGTCCATCATCTGGGCCGCCGTCCGGATCCTCAGCGGGTGACCGGCCTTGCGCCAGGAATAGACGATGAGGCCGGAGCAGTCGAACGACTCCGGGCCCACGGCCCCCCAGACGTACGGGTCACCCTGCTGTTCCAGCGCGGTCTGGAGCATCTTCCCGACCGAGCCGGTGGGCAGGTTGGCCGCGACCGCGTTCTCGTCGCAGCCCAGGGGGTCGTCGCCGACCACGGACTCCACCAGGGAGGAGGCCATGGACTCCCAGCGGGCATAGGCGAACGGGAAGGCCGATGCCTGTACGGCCTGGGCGGCCTCGGTGACCGGCATCGACTCCCAGCCACGGATGTCCTTCAGACCGCGCTGGCCGCCCTGACCGCCGGTGTAGAACATCTTGGCCGCCTGCTCCGGGTCCGTCCGCTGCGCCTGCGAACCCCAGGCATCACGCTGCTGGAAGAGCCCCACACTGTCCAGGTCGCCCCCGGAGAGGTTCTGCAGCGTCGACTCCTGCATGGCGGTCGCCACGGCCACGACCAGTCCGCGGGCCGGGACGTCGAGCGAGACCCCGGTCTCGATCACCGTCTGGGCGTTCGCGAGCTGTTCGTCGTTGAGCACGACGTTGGTGTTACCGGTCTGGGAGATCGGGCTGCACCGGGCCCGGGAGACGCCGCTGGCCTCGTCTTCCGACACTCCGGCAATGCCCATCATCATCATGGCCGGCACCAGAACCAGGCCGCCCCCGAGGAAGGCAAGGACCGCCAGGAGCGCGATCACCAGTTTGAGCGGTACACGCCGTTCCATGGCTCAGTCTCCGGTGTTGGGCTGCACGTCGGACACCATCGGCTCGGACGTCCCCTCCCCGGCGACCACGGTCACCAGCACCGATGACCCGTCCGCGAGGGGGACGGCGATCATGGACGACTCCTGGGCGAGGAACCGGACCACCGGTTCACCCTCGGGCTGGGTGCCCGGGAGGGTGGCGGTGTCGGTGCTCTTCAGGGCCGTGGCGTAGTCCTGGGTCGCCAGCGGGGTGAGCGCGGCCAGCCAGTCGGCCGACGTCTCACCCGGTTTCAGCTCGGCCCACAGCCTGACGAAATTGACTGCGGCGGAGACATATTGGTCGGACGCGGGAACCACGGCCGCGGTCACGGCGGCCCGGGTCAGGTCGTCTCCACTATCGTTGCTGTTGCTCTTCTCGTTGTCGCCGACGGCGGCACTGCCGATCACGAAGATCAGGATGATCGCGCTCAGGCTGACCACGACCAGGCGGCGCGGGCTCTTGCAGAGCCAGGTGATGAAGTCAGCAACCATGGGAACCTGCCGAACTGGATGTCATCTGACGCTGGCCCTACCGTTGCCCGGCGCGGTCGTCAGAGCTGGATTCCGCGCCGGAACGGTGCGGGCGGAAGACCTCGTCGAGCTCGGTCTCGAAATGGTCCGAGGGTTCGCTCTCCAGACGCTGGAAGCCGCGGTCGCCGGGACGGATGACCGGGGCGCCGTCGTCCTGGGGCCGCCAGCCCTCGCTGCCGACCTTGGCCGCGGGCTCGGCGGCGAACTCGCGCTTCGGCCGGCCGGGAGTGCTACCGGTCTCGAAACGACCTGGGGTGTCTTCGCGTTCGGCCGGTCCGCCGAATCCGGAGAGGGCGGCCCGGGCGGCGGCCCGGCCGGCTCCGCTGCCCTGGCTGACCGTCGCGGACTCGATCCGGCTGCCGGGTGCGACGGTGGGTGCGTAGATCTCACCGCCCTCACTGGGAACGGCCGGGGCCGCTCCGGCCTCGCCGCGGCTCGTGACGGCCGGTCCGCGGACCACGGTGACCTGGCTGGTGTTGACCGTGACGCCATTGCTGAGAGAGGCCGGCGCTGCGACCACCGGGGCGGGTGCGCCCTGGGCCTCGGCCGGCAGGACCCCTTCGGCCGTGGCCGGGACGGGGTAGTTGCTGATGCCCTCGATGCGTTGCGGGGCGCGGCCCTCCGCGGCCTGGGCGTCGGCGATCGCCTGGGCCGGGTTGGCTCGCTGAGCGGTCGAGACGCCGAGGAAGGTGCTGAGCGCACCGGTGAGGATGCGGGTGCTGGTGCGGGCCGCTCCCCGGGCCGTGGTGGAGACCCCGCCCGCCGCGCCGGCGAAGTGGTTCTCCCGGCTGTTGACCATCTGGGTGAGGCGCCGGAAAGGACGCAGCGCCACCCACATGACGATCGTCAGCAGCAGCATGAGGATCACGCTCAGCCAGCCCGGGGTGGCGCTGGTCGGGGAGAGCAGCACGCCCATCCCGAGCACCGTGACCGACGCGCCGATACCGAAGACCATGGCGTTGATCAGGGCCGCGGCGACGGTGCTGCCGATTCCCGTCACCAGGGTCCGCATGGTCGGGAACAGGCCCAGCGTCGCGAAGGCGGGGAAGAGCATGACACCGAAGCGGACGATGATCAGCGCCCCGAGCACGAGCAGGCCGGCGATGAACAGGAACGGCACCGTACAGAGGGTGGCGATGAGCGCGAGCATGGCGTAGCCCACCCGGCTGTCCGAGCGCTTGCCGGTGAGGTACTCGTAAGCGTCCGGGTCGGCGGACTTGATCTCCTTGGCCGCGGTCTCGAACTTCTTCTCCTTGGCCTCGATGATCTTCCTGCCCTGCGCCGGGTCGGACTGCATGACCGCGGCCTCGCGCCAGGTGAGCGCGGTGGCGTCGAAGATGACCGGACCGTATTTCTCGGCCACGTCGGAGTCGGTACTGCCGAAGGTGCCGCCGAGCCAGGACTCGTAAAGCAGGGACTGGTGCATTCCGGAGGTCGCCTCGGTGCCCGCGCCGGCGTTGCCGTCGGCGGACTTCCCGTTGAGCCCGCTGGACACCGCGGAGAGGGTGGTGGTGACGGTCTGATCGGCGGCGTGCCCGGCCACCAGGGGCCAGCGGAACACCATGGTGACCAGCACCATCACGAACAGCGCCCAGCCGATGGCCCCGGCCGACGAGGCCAGCGAGGCCTGCCGGGACCGCCAGATGAGCAGCAGGCCGAGTGCGGCGACCACGACGAACGCCCAGCGCTCGAACACGGTGCGCTGCAGCGTGTCCACGACGTTGGTGATCAGCGGGTCGAAGACGCCGAGGAAGTCGGGGGAGAACGCGGCGTCCAGCACGGCGCCGGTGGCGGCGACCATCGTGGTCGGGACCTCGAGGATCCAGTTGCCGATGGCCGTGCCGATCGAGGCGTCGGGGTTACGGACGATGTCCGAGCCACACCCGAGGTCGTACGTGTTCCACCGCACCCCGGCGTAGCCGTAGACCTCGTAGATCGAGACCTTGGCGTTGTCGGCGAACGGGTCTTCATCCGCCGGAAGGGTTTTGGGCGGCGTCTCGAAGAAGCCGACCACACCGCGACCGGGTACCTCCGGCACCGGGGCCTCGGCGCAGTCGGAGAAGGGCGCGGCGGGGGCGCTGAGCAGACCGGCCGTGGTGACGCTGCCGGGTGAGGCAACGCCTACGCCGACGGTCTGTGCGGCCGATGCTTTCACGGCCGGACCGGTACTACCGGAGGCCAGGGCCGCCGGGGCGGCGATGGCACCGGCGACGGCCAGGGCCAACGCTGCGGCGGCAATGACAACGGCGCGCCGACGGTGCCTCATCGCTGCCCACCGGTCTCGTCGGAACGACGGTCGTTGTCCGAGGGAGCGGCCGGCCAGCCGTTCCCGTTCGTGGAGGGTGAATCACCCGGGCCGTCGAGCACCCGGTGCGATCCGGTACCGAGAGTCGCGTGCTCACCGGTGGCGGTGCCGTTCCGCGGACGGGTGCCCCGGCGGGCCCGGGACGCGCCGACGGGCAGGGCGTGCCGGGACCCTCCGGGTGGGGTCTGGGGATCAGTGCCGTTACGCAGCCCACCGCGGGAGCTCCAGGAACCACCCACACCGCTGGCGACCGGCCGGCCGGAACCCACGGGCGCGCCGGACGGGTCGAGTTCCACTGCGGTGAGGTCGATCTGGTCGGTGCGAGGTTCGCGGATCGGCCGCGACTCCTCCGGCGGGCGAGGCAGCGACGACGGTGCGGCGGTGGTGTCCAGGGCGGCCAGGACCTGCGGCAGATGATCCAGGTCCACCCGCATCCGGTCGACATTGCCGTCGACGTCGCGCATGACGAACTCGCGCAGGCCGGAACGGTTTCCGGTACTCGAGCGGGGGGAGAGCCGGGCCAGTACACCCTCGTACCCGACCCCGGGCGGAACCCGCAGCATGCGCAGGGCGTCAGCGGCCACCTGGTCGTCCTCGATCCGTCCGACGAACGCGGCTGAGATGAAGTTGGAGACTTCCATGCCGAGAACGTCGGCGGGGTTCTGGGAAGCGGCCAGGACGCAGGTGTTCCACTTTCGGCTGTCTCGGCCGAGCCTGGTGAAAAGCGCCCGCCCGGCGCCCCATTCACCGAGGAAGTGGGTCTCGTCGAGGGCCACGAGCTTGCGCTCGTTGCGCGGCCGGCCGTAGATCGTGCGGGTCGCGTACCAGGAGGCCAGGTGCAGCAGGGGCACGGCCATCTGCTCCTGGGTGGACCAGTGCTCGCGGGGTACGGAACCGGGCGGCAGCAGCAGCCCGGGCATGGTCAGCACGGTCAGCACGGCTTCGTCGTGGATCGGCTCGGTGCTCGGGCCGATCGGGAAGAACAACCGGGCGAGCGGCATCTCGGCCATGTCGCGCAGGTAGGCCGCGATGTCGGCGGCGTGGTCGTCCTGCCGGGACTCCAGGAACTCGACCACGGTCCACAGACTGGTCTGCGGTGCGCCCTTGGTCGCCCGGATCGCCTCGGTGAGCACGAGCCGGGTGCGCGGCGCGGCGGCCAGGCCGGGCGGCAGCAACATCGTGGCCACGTCCAGGGCCAGGAGCTTGCGGTCCTGCGCAGCCAGTGTGCGGGCCTCTTCCAGGGCGTCGAGCGTCGGGTAGTCCTCCGGCCGGGGCTGGACCACCACGGCGTACGGGTTGAGCGTGCCCGACGGCGCCGAGGTCAGGTCGATGTGCCGGGACCGGTCGCGCAGCTCGGGCAGTTCGGTGAGCCGGGCCAACGGGCCGGACGGGTCGAGCATCACCGAGGTGATGCCGCGGCGCACGGCCTCGTAGGTGATCAGCCCGGCGAGGACCGACTTGCCGGAACCCAGCGCACCGACGATCGGGACCAGACCCGAGGTCTCGCGGACCTCGGTGGCGAAGTGGGTGTCGAACATGACGGCCCGCCGGCTGGAGGCGGCGGTGTGGCCGATGTACGGGCCCCGCCGGTCACCCAGCGAGGACGAGGCGGCCGGGACCCCGGCCGCGTAGTAGAGCGTGGGCAGTCGACGGCGGTAGGCCGTGGACGAGAGCGGTTCCCCCGGGATGAACTCGCGCAACAACCCGTGCTGCCCCTTCGGGTGGGCGATCGTGACCTGCCGCTTGCGGTACGTGTCGACGACCTGCCGGGCTCGCTCCAGGGCCTCTTCCTGGGTGGCGCCGGACACCGCGATCCGGAACCAGCCGTGGACCCGGGAGGCGGTGGTGTCGCCGCCGGTCGTCATCTCGTCCTCGATGGCCCGGGCCTGCCGGGCCTGACGCTCGAGGGCCAGCGGCTCGTCCAGGTCGTGGTCGCGGTAGTGGCGCTGCATGTCCCGGACCACCAGCAGTTTCCGCTGCACGGCGTCGAGCGCCTGGTCGCCGTCCAGGACGTCCAGGCGGATCGACCACTCGACCGCGAACGGCAGGCGGTCGGCGTGCACCAGCCAGGGCTCGTGCGAGGGGTCGGGGATCTCGATCTCGTCGACCCGGCCGACGGTGAGGACGCTGACGTGACGTTCGGTGCCGGAGCCGCCGGGGTCGCGGCGGGCGACCTTCACGGTCGGCGCGAACGGCTCGGCCTCGTGCACGACGCCCTCGGTGAGCTCGTACAGGTCTTCGGTCTCCCAGCGGCCATCCTGCACCGGGGAGAGAGCGCCGGGAGCGGGCAGGCCGAGCCCCAGGGAACGGCGCATCAGCCACTCCAGCTCGCGCGGCGTGACCGGACGGCCCTCCAGACCGGGGCCGGCGATCGCCTCGGCGACCAGCGCGGCGTCCTTGTCCACCTTCTGCAGCTCGCCGAGGGTGGGACGGCGTAGCACCCGCTGGGTGAAGCTCGCCATCTGGGACCGCTCGCTCACCTGGACGCCGAGGTAGACCTCTTTCTCGGCCATGGTCGACGCGCGGACGTGCTGCTGCGCGCTGACCAGGTGATCGGCCCAGGTGTTCCCGTCGATACCGGGCAGCGGGTCAGGCGTGCGCGCGTCCAGTGCCCGGGCCCAGGAAGCGGCCGGGTACGGTCGCGATGTCACCCGCAGGTGCAGGCGACGGCCGGACAGCGCAGCCATCCGGGTCGCCGTGTCGATGATCAGGTTGAGTCGGTCACCATCGGCCCGGAAGGCCCAGCGCTGCGTGGGTAGCGCGAACCAGGCCCAGGCGGCCTGATCCGTGAACGCCAGATTGCCCTCGATAGTCCGCAACGCCAGTGCCATGTTCGCGGCCCGGGTCTGGCCGCTGCTGAAGATCCCCATGAGGTGGCCGCGTCTCTCCCTAGCTGCTGGCCCTGCGTGCCCGGGCTGAGGTGCGTTTGTCCCGTACCCGGACCTTGGGCTGCAGCCGGTACTTACTAGCGCGGCCTGCCCGGGGAGCGGTGAGATCCGAGACGAAGGTCTGCCAGACCGCCCTGGCTGGGCGCTCATGATCGATGAAGCCCATCAGCCCGTAGGTTCCGAGCGTGGCGATGCAGAGCTCCCACACCGGCGGGATGTGCACCTTGAGCGGGGTGACAGCCTCGACGAGCAGGATGAGCAGGAAAGCCACCAACCAGGCCGCATACGCGCTGTACCTGGCTGTCCAGGGAAAGGTCAGCCCGCTCGGGCCGAGCCACACGGTGTTGACCCGATAGACCTCGTCATCAGGCGATACCCGCATGCCTCAGCCGTTCCCGAACACCAGTTCGGTCAACTGACCGGCGAAGCCGTAGAGCACGGCGGCGCCGGCGATGACCCCCATACCCAGCATCACGTTGGTCAGGGTGTTGGCGTTGTCACTGATCCTGCCTTTTCGGGCAGAGGCGATGATGCCTATCCCGATCACCAGCAGAACCAGCGGGATGATGTTCTTGACGCCCCACTCGACCACTCCGTTGGAGTTGAGCGAGGGCCCATCGTTAGTAGTGGTTGCGAGCATGACTACCGACGTGATGACGGCCATTCGTACCTCCAGGGCACCGGTGAACCCCTCCGTAACCTCGGCGCCGTCACGCTGCTTCGGGCTCCGCTGAATCCGCACGTTCTGTTACGACCTTGCCACGCCAGGTCAGGTCGATGGTAGGGGTTCTGTCACGATTTACCGAATAATCCGTTGTGACAGAGTAGCGCCGCCCAGCCCATCCGCCGTTCCATGTCGCTCGTGTCAGCTTAAAGCTATGCATAACCAGACGTCATCGTCGGTCGCCACACCGTTGGTGTACCGATGTGGCACCTGATTCATAGATTTGCCGGTGTCGCACGTGTTCCTGCAGGTGGTCCGCCGGTCGTGGTCAGCCGGGGATCTCGGTGTGGCCGCATGTGGGATGCATCGCGCGGCCCGGGTCCACCGCCCTACCGGCCCCCGGGGCGGACCGCCTACAGTTCGGTCCGTGGCAGAGCTGGTCTATCCCCCGGTCATCACGTTGGCCCGCACGGCGTTCCGCGCCCTTGGCATCCGGTTCACGGTCGAGGGGGCTGAGCACATACCCGCCGAGGGCGGGGCGGTGCTCGCGAGCAACCACATCAGCTACCTGGACTTCACGTTCTGTGGTCTGGTCGCTCGCCCGCAGCGGCGCCTGGTGCGATTCATGTGCAAGGAATCGGTCTTCCGGAACCCGGTGGCCGGCCCGCTGATGCGCGGCATGCACCACATCCCGGTCGACCGGGCCGCCGGCACGGGCGCCTTCGACGAGGCGGTCCGGGCCCTCAAGGCCGGCGAGATCGTCGGGGTCTTCCCGGAGGCCACGATCAGCCGGTCGTACGTGCTGAAGGACTTCAAGACCGGCACGGCCCGGATGGCGGTGGCGGCCGACGTGCCGATCGTGCCGATGGCGATCTGGGGCGGGCAGCGGATCTACACCAAGGCCCGCAAGCCCGACCTCGGGCGGGGTAAGGCGGTCATGCTGAAGGCGGGCGAGCCCTTCCGGCCCGAGGCCGGCATGGAGGCGTTCCAGATCACCGCCGAGATCCAGAGTCGTGTCGGCGTGTTGCTGGAGGAACTGCAGGACCGGTACCCGCAGCAGCCCGCGGACGACGCCGATCGCTGGTGGGTGCCGGCGAACCGCGGCGGGTCGGCGCCGACCCCGGAAGAGGCCAGGAAGCTCGACACGGCCGCCGCCGTGGCCAAGCGCCTCAAGGCCCAGGCGAAGCGGAAGAAGTAGCTCGCGGCCCCTCCGGGCTCTCCGGGCCCAGGGCAAAACAAGGACGCCGGCTGACGGATGTCAGCCGGCGTCCTTGGGGGAACGTCAGTTCGACAACATCGTGTCGAAGAACGTCCCGATCGAGTCTGCGGCACTGGTAAGCCAGTCCCAGATGTCGCCCACGAAGTTTCCGGACTGGCGCGGGTCGTTGACGACCGCGTAGATCAAGAAGACAACCAGGATGACCACGAGCGCTCGCCGGGTCCTCGTCACTGCGGCCTCCCCAGAGTGGTGTACTCAGGACAAATGTAGCGCTTCGAGTATGTTCTATCCGTGTCGAGCTTGTCACGCATGGCTACCGCGCCAGTCTCAACCTCGGCTTGAGGTTGATAGTAGCGGCGGCGGTCACACTACGCCGTACAAGCGGTCGCCCGCGTCGCCGAGACCAGGGACGATGTAGCCGTGCTCGTTCAGGCCGGGGTCCATCCCGCCCAGAACAATCTGCACGGGAGCCTCTTCGCCGACGGCCTTACGGACATGTTCTACGCCTTCCGGTGCACCAAGGAGGCAGATGGCGGTGACATCGTCCGCGCCGCGCTCCATCAGGTACTGGATCGCCACGGCGAGCGTGCCGCCGGTGGCTAGCATCGGGTCCAGTACGTAGACCTGCCGTCCGGTCAGGTCGTCCGGGAGACGGTTGGCGTATGTGCTGGCCTCGAGGGTCTCCTCGTTCCGGATCATCCCGAGGAAGCCGACCTCGGCCGTCGGGATCAGCCGGGTCATGCCCTCCAGCATGCCGAGACCGGCCCGCAGGATCGGCACGACGAGAGGCTTGGGCTGGGTCAGCTTGACGCCCGTGGCCGGGGCGACCGGGGTGGAGATCTCGTGCTCCACCACCCGGACCCCGCGGGTGGCCTCGTAGGCCAGGAGAGTGACCAGTTCGTCAGCCAGGCGACGGAACGTCGGCGAGTCGGTCTCCCGGTTCCGGAGCGTGGTGAGTTTGTGGGCGACGAGAGGATGGTCGACGACGTGCAGGCGCATGCGGGCAACCTACCGGTGTCCGGGCCCTGAGGCCTCGTGGCTTGAGACCCGGATCCGGGTCGGTAGAAGGAGAGGTCTCTGTGAGTGACGATCCGCGACTGGATGCCTGGATGGGTCTGGCCCTGGAGGAGGCCGCCCTCGCCCCGGTGACCGGGGACGTGCCGGTGGGGGCCGTGGTCGTGGATCGCGCCGGGCGTGTCGTGGGCAGAGGCCGCAACGAGCGGGAGGCGGCCCAGGATCCGACCGCCCATGCCGAGCTCCTGGCCCTGCGCCAGGCCGCCGCGGCGACCGGGAGCTGGCGGCTGGACGGGGCCACGTTGGTGGTGACCCTGGAGCCCTGTGCCATGTGTGCCGGGGCCATCGTCCTGGCCCGGGTCTCCCGGGTCGTGCTGGGCGCCTGGGACCCGAAGGCGGGGGCGACCGGCTCGACCCGGGACATCGTGCGGGACTCGCGACTGAACCACTGGGTCGAGGTGGTCGGCGGGGTGCGCGGTGCGGAAGCTGCCGGTCTGCTTCTGAATTTCTTCGCGGAACGCCGATAGTCCAAGGGATTTCGGGTGCGTGGGCCCGGCCGGCGCGAGGACTGCGGGGGGTGGATTGGATGAAGCGGCCCCTGGTTCGGTAAGGTTCTCCACGGTGGCGTGTCCGAGCGGCCGAAGGAGCACGCCTCGAAAGCGTGTGAGGGTTTACGCCCTCCGTGGGTTCAAATCCCACCGCCACCGCCGTCGAAGGGCGTGGCACTCCGATCCTGGAGTGCCACGCCCTTCGTTGCGTTGGGCCGGGTTATCGGCAATTTCTGATCAGTAATTCAAAGGCCGCGCCGTCAATGCCCCATTGTGAGGATTGCAGTGGCGATGCATGCCTGAATCGGCGCAGATGCCGAAAGGGCTCTGAAGAAAGTCACGCCAGTGACAGAAGCGACTGCGGATTTGCGTAGTGACTCGTGAGACGCGGCCACGCAGGTGAATAGCCCGATGAATGGCGATCCGTGCGGTCTGAGTCATGGACGGCGAGGTCAGAGCCGTTTGAGTCCTTCGAGAACTCGAAGGGCGATAGCCACCCGGCTGTTCGGGTCCAGATCGGCGGGAAGAGTTGCCGGACGCGGTGGTGCCGTCGGCCGTTCGGAGTCGGCCGGAGCGGAGGAAACCGGGGCCGGTGGGCTGTCCCCGGCCGGATCCGTGTCGATCGTGCGAGGCCGGCGCCGGGGGAGCCGGTCGGGGGGCGGCGGCGTCGTGATCGGCTTCGACGCGGTCAGGATGGTCGACGCGGAGACGACCCGATCGGTCTCCAGCGGCCCGGTCTCAGGCGGCAGGACCGGGGGCTCGGCGTTCTGCCGGGCGGGTGTCCCGGCCGTCGCGAGATCTGCCGGTACGGAAGGGTTCTGCGCGGTATCGGCCTGTACGAGCCGGGCCACCCCGGAGGCGATCATCGAGGCAATGCTGCTGAGGGTTGCGCTGAGCGGGATCCCGGAGCGCCGGGCCAGGGTGCGCGGACTCTGGGCGCTGGTCAGCCGGGAGGTCAGCGCCCACTGCTGGGCATCGATGACGACGGTCTTCCCGCGGGGCAGCCAGGACAGGCTCACCTCGTCGTCGGGGCCCACCCCGAGTGTTCTGAAATGGGCTATCAGATCGGTAATCTCGGCCAGCAGATGCTCGACGGCGACGCGGTACCGCAGACCGGTCCAGTGCTTGCGGCCGGGCCGGAACAGAGGGCGGTCACCCTCGACCCTCGGGGCCGAGAGCATCTCGACGCCGGCCTCGAGAATGTTCGATCGGATCAGTGAGGGGAGTTCGGGGTCACCGGTCTCCGGCACCGGGGGCACACCGATGGTCTCCGCGTAGGTGACGTCTCCTTCGTGCAGGAAGAAGGCACCGCCGGGTACACCACGCACTTCCAGTGCACCCGAACTGCGGCTGATGGCGAGCACCCGGAGAACGTCGATAGCCGGATGCTCGGTTTCCTGGACCGTCATCGCGGGGAGCCGACTCTCTTCGAAAGGGGTTGGCGAAGCGACCGGTTCGCGGCGACCGAGGTGGGTCGACGCGAACCGGACAGTGCGGGGATCAAATCGTGAGCTCGCCCTCGATGCGCTTGAGGTGATGACGGGCCAGGGCCAGGTTGGCCTTGGTCTTGTCCAGCGCCAGGTAGATGAACAGCCCGCTCGCAGCCTGCCCCCGGACCAGCCGGATCAGGTGGTACTGGCGGCCCAGGGTGATCAGGATGTCGTCGATCGTCTCGGTCAGGCCGAGCGACTCCAGGGTGCGCATCTTGGCCCGGACGACCTCCGTGTTGCCGGCCGACGCGATCTCCAGGTCGAGATACTTGCCGCCGCCCAGACTTCCGAGCGACATTCCACTTCCGTAGTCGACCAGGCTGACGCCCAGCGCTCCGTCGATCTCCATCGCTTCTTTCAGCGCGGTATCGATGTCCACAGGAAGATCTCCAGTCTCATTTCGACGTTGACACAAGGGTGTGTCGGGTAAGGTCAGAGTGCCCGTTTCGGCGCATCTCGCGAGTTCATCGAAGTGGCCGGCGGGTGGCGGATCGAACCTGATGTATCGGGGCGCTTGTAACAATTCGTAAGCGGCAGAATACTGCACTCAGGCGGGGGCAGCGTCAAGAAGTCGGGTAGAAGACGAAAGAGAATCGAGTTCGATATCTGTGCCTCGTGATAGCGATGTGATAGTGCTTTGCCGGTTGTCAGAGCAGCTTCTGAGCAGGGTTTGATGCCGGTGAATGCACCACCGTCCCCCCTGGGTGTTCCATCGGGTGGCTCAGATGCGGTCCATGCTGTCCTGGCCCGGTTGCAAGGGCTCGACGGGCTGGTCACGGCCTGCCTGGTCGAGCCCGATTCGGCCTTCGTGCTGGACACCGTCGTGGGGAAGCCGGCCACCGAGGCCGACACCACGGCCGAGGCTCCTGACGACGGGGCCGTGGCGGCGACCATCTCGGCCGCGGCCAGTGATGTCGTCCAGGTGATCGGCCTGATGACCTCCAGCCTCGGCGATCCGGACGAACTGGAGGACGTCACGATCACCTTCGGGCGCAAGCATCACCTGATCACGCCCCTGCCCGAGGCCGGGGTGGACGGGTTGCTCGTGGTCGTGACCCTGGACCGGGCGCGGACCAACCTCGCGCTGGCCCGGCAGCAACTGCGCGCCCTCGGCCCGCTGCTGAGGCACGCGATCCAGCCTCCGGTGATCGAACCCGGCCATGGCGCCTAGCGTCTGGGGGCGCTGGACCGGCCGGGGACGGGCCAGCGACAGCACGCCGCCACCGGTCTCACCACCGCCCGAGTCGGAGGAGACCGCGTACGACCGGCTCTTCGACCTGGCCGAGGACCAGGCCACCGGGGCGCTCTACCTGAACGGTCGCTGGGGTGGCACGGTTTACCTGGTCAGTGGCCGGATCGGTTACGTGGAGTCGGTGCTCACGCCGGGCATCGAGGCTCTGCTCCTGCGGCCGACCTACACCGACGAGCGCAGCTGGGCCCGGTTGGTGTCGTCGTTGCGCCGGGGTCGCATCGACGCGGCCGTCTCGGCCGCCTCGCAGTTGCTGAGCGGCGACGCCACCTCGGCGTTCGATGCCGAGGTGCTGCGCCGGACCGCCCTGGCGGATGCCGCCCTGGTCACCCTGGGCGCCGTGGTGCCCGACGCGACCGGCGCCGTCGCCCGGTTCCGGCCCGGGGCCTGGCACTGGTGCGAACCGGTGCGCACCTTCACCGTCGCCGAGGTCCTGACCGAGGTCGAGCGCCGGAAGGCGGTGCTGGGCCGGATGACCCGCGGTGTGCGGATGGATGCACCGATCCAGCGCGCGCCCCAGTTGCCGGTGGAGCGGATCCGCCTGACGGCGACCCAGTGGAACATCGCCGCCCTGGCCAACGGCACCACCACCCCTCTCGACATCGCCTGGATGCTCGGCCACGGCGTCTTCGCCACCACGGTCGCGATCCACCAGCTGGCCCGGCTCGGTGTGATCAAGGCCGGCCCGGCCCCCACGTCTACCGTCACCGTGCCCCCGAGCGCCGTGCCCACCTCCGTGCCGGCACCCGGAACGGTGCCGGAGACCTCGCCGAACGGGATCCGGACCGGGATCGGGGCACCGCGCCCGGCCCGGCACATCCCGTCGTTCCTGCCCTCCCGACCGCTCCGGATTGATCTCGACGAGGCGCAGGACCGGGAACGCGGACGGGCCCAGGTGTGACGGGCCCGTCCGGACGGGTGCGTCAGGGGTGCGGTGGCCGGCCGAGCAGTGGCTGCCACCAGGTACCCCCGGCCCAGTCGGGCTCCCAGGGCCAGTGCCCCTGGTCGTCGGTGTAGACCACCTGCAGAGCCGGCACCAGGCCGGCTGCACTGGCGTAGATCTCCTGGGCCTGCACCAGCCGGCGCGGGTCGTCCACCCCGACCAGCTGGAGCCGGTGGACGTCGCAGCAGTGTTCGACCAGCCGATCGCCGGCGATCAGCCGGAGCCCGCACCGGATCTGGTCGGCGAGGTCGTCGAGCAGTGTGGTGGCCTGCCGGGCATCCAGCCCGGTGACCACCAGTTCAGGATGCCCGTGAAAGCGGGTCATGCCCACCGTGTAGGTGAGGCAAGGGCTCCCGCCATCGCCCTCGACATGCACGTATCCCCAGCCGTGGAGCTCGATGTCGCTCCGGCTCTTCTCCAGGATGGCCTCATCGCTCCACCCATCGCACTTCAGACACATGGCGACCCCCCGCCTGCTCATCAACCCGTTCGGTGGTGTCGTTCCACACCACCTGATGACGTTTGATGACATTAAGCGCCACCACCGACAGTCTTGCCCGGGACGGCGGACCGGGCCGCCGTCCCGTCGATGCGGAGGAACCGGTCGGGGTCCGGCAGCCGCGCGGGGTGGGATCGGCGGCGATCGCCGCGGCGGCCTGCGTGCGTTCCCGCATCGCCTTGTAGCGTCTGCCGATCACCACGTCCACGGAGTGGTCGCCGTGGGCCCGCCGCTCCGGCAGCAGTTTCACCCGGCCCGGGAACTGCCGGGCCACGGTGCGCGCCAGGACCCGGTCACCGGGGCCGTACCTGACGGTGACCGCGATCGTCTGCGCCCCGTCCGGGGCGTTGGCGACGTCGACCACATGGAATTTCCGGCGGCGCAGTTCGTCGGCGACCGCCCCGGCCAGGCCCCGCCGGTCGGTGCCGTTATAGACGTTCACCGAGGTCTGGTTCGGTCGGCTGACGCTCTGTTCCGGGCAGGCCGGCCGGTTGCGTCCCGGTGCGGTGACGACCCACCAGCCCAGGGAGTTCCCGAGTGCTCCCACCCCGGCGAGCAGGACGCCGAGGAACAGTGCGGTGAAGGTCAGGCTCTGCCGGCGGCGTCGGCGCCGGGCCTTTTCCTCGCGGGTCGGGACATGCGTGCTGGACCCCATCGGCCACGCCCCCCTCGGGCACGGACGGGTCAGCCGGGTCAGCCCCTGGGCGCAGCCCCCACCTGGCCGTCCTGAGCATCGATCACCAGGACCCGGGCGTGCAGCACGGGACGCTGGTGCAGCGCGGCACGAACCGCGCGATGCAGACCATCTTCCAGGTAAAGCTCGCCCTGGTACTGAACGACATGGGCGAAGAGATCACCGAAAAAGGTGGAGTCCTCGGACAGGAGTGCATCTAGGTCCAGG
This sequence comes from Kineosporia sp. NBRC 101731, assembly GCF_030269305.1. Taxonomy (NCBI): domain Bacteria; kingdom Bacillati; phylum Actinomycetota; class Actinomycetes; order Kineosporiales; family Kineosporiaceae; genus Kineosporia; species Kineosporia sp. NBRC 101731. The sequence continues at coordinate 55,139 of NZ_BSTC01000022.1, read as the reverse complement.
GTGCGCTTGGTGGTGACCAGGTCGTCCAGCCGGACCTGACTGGGCGGCACGTCGGACCACTGCTTGGACGTGCTGTACCCATGATCGGGATACGGACGGCCCTCGCCGACTGCCTTGAAAATCACCCTCAGGATTGTGTCGTCTCTGTCGTCGCCTGCGCCACTTTCATGGCGTTGTGCAACCGAACTGCGACGATCCGTTGAGGATCCGGGCCTGGGCCGGAACGACGTACGGCGGCCGGCTCCCGCACGCTGAGGTGCAGGAACAGGCCGCCGTAGCTGGCGGAGGATAGGGGATTTGAACCCCTGAGGGCGTTAACCCAACCCGCTTTCCAAGCGAGCGCCATAGGCCACTAGGCGAATCCTCCGTGGGAGAGTCTAGCCAGATCTGGGGAGTGCTCGTGCACACGGGGTCTCCCCGGCGTGGCCCGGGCAGCTCTGGCGGGGTTCTCCGGCGGGGGCTGGTCCGGCACCCGCCCAGGATTCGGTACAGTGGTGCGCAGACCCCTCGTGCGGCGTCAACCAGCTGAACTCCCCCAGGGCCGGAAGGCAGCAAGGGTAGGCAGGCTCTGGCGGGTGTGCGGGGGGTCCTTTCATGCCCGGTTCCGGCCCGCCGGCAAGCAGGATCTGTAGGCGATCAGGTGGACTTCTCCACATCTTGGATTCGAGCCTGAAGCGCCCACCCCAACTGTCCTAGGCTGACGGCCGTGACGACCGCTCTCTACCGCCGCTACCGGCCCGAGTCCTTCGCCCAGGTGATCGGTCAGGAGCAGGTCACCGGGCCGCTCTCGGTCGCCCTGACGAAGAACCGGGTCAACCACGCCTACCTGTTCTCCGGCCCGCGTGGGTGCGGCAAGACCACCAGCGCGCGCATCCTGGCGCGCTGCCTGAACTGTGAGCAGGGTCCCACCCCTACGCCCTGCGGCACCTGCCCGTCCTGTGTCGACCTGGCCCGCGGCGGGCCCGGCAGCCTGGACGTGGTGGAGATCGACGCGGCCAGTCACGGTGGTGTCGACGACGCCCGTGACCTGCGTGAGCGCGCGGCTTTCGCGCCGGTCCGCGACCGCTACAAGGTGTTCATCATCGACGAGGCGCACATGGTGTCGCCGCAGGGCTTCAACGCCCTGCTGAAGATCGTCGAGGAACCGCCGGAGCACATCCGGTTCATCTTCGCGACGACCGAGCCGGAGAAGGTCATCGGCACCATCCGGTCGCGCACACACCACTACCCGTTCCGCCTGGTCCCGCCGGAGCGGCTGGTGCAGTACCTGGCCGAGCTCTGCGAGCAGGAGGGGGTGCCGGCCGGCAAGGGCGTGCTGCCCCTGGTGGTGCGCGCCGGTGGCGGCTCGGTGCGGGACACGTTGTCCGTGCTGGACCAGCTGATGGGCGGCGCGGGGGAGGACGGCCTCACCTATGCCACCGCGATCGGCCTGCTCGGCTACACCGACTCCACCCTGCTCGACGACGTGGCCGACGCCCTGGCCGCGGGTGACGGAGCCACGGTCTTCCGGGTGATCGACCGGGTGATCGAGTCGGGGCACGACCCCCGGCGGTTCGTCGAGGACCTGCTCGAGCGGTTGCGTGATCTGCTGGTGGTCGCGGCGGTCAAGGACGGTGGGCACGCGGTCTTCCGGGGCATGCCGGACGACCAGCTGGAACGGATGCGCAGTCAGGCAGGCCGGTTCGGTTCCTCCGAGCTGTCCCGGGCCGCCGACGTGACCAATGCCGCGCTCACCGAGATGACCGGTGCCACCTCGCCCCGCCTGCAGCTGGAGCTGCTGTGCGCCCGGTTACTGCTGCCCGCGGCCGACGACGAGCAGCGCGGTCTCGGCGCCCGTCTCGACCGCCTGGAGAAGCGCATCGGTTCCGGGGCCGTAGTGGCCGCGGCCCCGGGGGCACCCCAGAACGGGGTGTCGGCCCCGGCGTACGCCGAGTCGCCCGGCCCTCAGTCCCGCTCCTCCGGCCTCGCCGCCGTTCGCGCGGCGATCGGCAAGGGGGGAACTGACACTGCACCCGAGAACGGTCCGGGCGTGGCGCCCGGGGGTGCCCAGGCCATCCCGGAACGGGGGACGACGAACGCCTCCACCGCAGCTGTGACCGCAGCACCGGCCGTCCCGGTCGCCTCGTCCGAGTCGATCGCCCGGAACCCGGTGGGAACGTCGAACCCGGCAGTCCCACCGCACCGGACGGGCGTCCCGGAGTCGGCCACCGCGCCGCAGACCCCACCGGCAGCACCGGCAGCACGGCCGCAGCCTGTCCAGCAACAGCCTGTCCAGCAGCCGGCCCAGGCCTCCCCGCCGACCCAGGCCTCTCCGACCGCCCAGCCTTCACCGGGCGGCGCCGGCGACCTCGAGGCAGTGCGGCGCAACTGGACCGAGGTGCTCAACGCGGTCGCCTCGATCAAGCGCACCACCTGGAGCCTGGTCTCGCAGTACGCCCAGGTGCTCGACTACGACGGTAAGAGGCTGCTGCTGGGCTTCGACTCGGCCGGTCGCGCCCAGTCGTTCGGCCGCGGCCCGCACCCCAACTTCGTGCGCCAGGCCCTGATCGAGGTGCTCGGCCTGGACTGCATCGTCGAGGCGGCCGTGACCTCGGAGTTCCAGGCGGCCGGCGGCCGGCCCGCCGGAGGACCGTCAGGGTCGTCCGGGCAGTCGGGACCGTCCGGGCAGCCGGGTCCGGGCGGACAGCCGGGACCAGGCGGACCGATCATGTCCGCCCGTTCGGCCCCGCCGGCCGAGGTGACTCCGCACTCCGCCCCACAGCCCCGCCCGGCCCCGCCCCCGGAAACCCAGAGCTCTCAGGGTTCGCAGGGTCCCCGGAACGGCTGGACCGAGCGCCCGGCCCCGAACCCACCGCCGAGCGCCCGGCCGAGTCCCCCGCCGGCCTCGGCCTGGACCGAGGTCTCGCAGAACCAGCAACCGCCGGCCGGTCTGGCGTCCCCGGCCGCCCCGGAGTCGTCCGGCGGCGTCGGCCTGGCCACCCGTGAGACCACCCGTGAGGTCACCCAGGAGGCCCCGGTCCGTTCCGTCGGTGCGGCCGCGGCCCGGGCCGTAGCCGCGGCGGCCGCCGCCCGGGCGGCGGAGGGACAGACAGGCCCGAACCCGGTCGCGAAGCTGCAGGACAAGCGCGGCCAGACCGCCGCGCCGGACGACGAACACGCCATGCCGACCCCCGCGGCCTCGCCCTACGACGACATCCCGCCCGACCTGAACGAGCCGATGCGGGAGGACGAGGCCCCGCCGGACAGCAGCTGGTCACCGTCGCGGGGCGGCCGGCCGCAGAACCGGCCGGCCCCGGCCCCGCAGCCGGCGGACCCCGCCCCGGGCACCGTGAACGCCGCGGCCCGGGAGCGCAAGAACGTCGTCGACCTGGACGAGGACATGGGCGGCGACATGGGCGGCGAGGACCTGGACAACCCACCGCTGGTGGGCGTGCAGGCCATCGAGAAGCTGCTCGGCGGTCGTGTGATCGAGGAGCGGGACCTGTGAGCATGCTCGCCGGTATCGACGACTGGGAACACCTCTGGGGAGTGCCCAACACGTCGGCCGCCGTGATCAGGGCCGACGGCACCGTGGTGGAGACCCGGGGCGACCAGGACCACGAGTTCGCCCTGGCCTCGGTGACCAAGCTGCTGACGGCCTACGCCGTGCTGGTGGCGCTGGAGGAAGAGGCTCTCGCGCTCTCCGACGCGGCGGGTCCGGAGGGGGCGACGGTCGAGCACCTGCTGGCGCACACGGCCGGCTACGGGTTCGACTCCGGCTCGGCCGCGGTGACCCGGCCGGGAGCCCGGCGGATCTACTCCAACCAGGGCATCGAGGTGCTCGCCCGGCACCTCACCCAGGTCACGGGCATCGACTTCGGCACCTACCTGACCGAGGCCGTACTGACGCCGCTGGGCATGACCGCCACCTCGCTGCCGGGGTCACCCGCGGCGGGCGGCCGGAGCACGGCGGCCGACCTGGCGAAGTTCGCCGCCGAGTTGCTGAATCCCCGGCTGATCGACCGGCAGACCCTGGACGAGGCCGTGCGGGTGCACTTCCCGGGGCTGTCCGGGATCCTTCCCGGTCTGGGCCGGTTCGACCCGCTGGACTGGGGTCTGGGTTTCGAGCGGAACTTCGCCCGGCCGGGCCACTGGGCCGGTACCCGGATCTCGCAGCACGCGTTCGGCCATTTCGGGGCGGGTGGAACCTTTCTGTGGGCCGACCCCGACCACGGCCTGGCCTGCGTCTGCCTGTCGGACCAGGACTTCGGCGACTGGTCCAAGCAGGCCTGGCCGCCGCTCACGGACGCGGTGATCGACGGGCCGGGGTAACTCGTCCAACTCGTCCGGGGCGACGTCCCACCGCGACTGCAGGCGCGGGATGGGCGACGCCGCCCGATGCAGCACGTAGGCTCCTGCTTGTGTATGAGGGCGTGGTGCAGGACCTGATCGACGAACTCGGGCATCTTCCCGGCGTCGGTCCCAAGAGCGCGCAGCGCATTGCGTTCCACATCCTGCAGTCAGACCCGGTGGACGTGCGCCGGCTGGTGTCTGCTCTCACCGAGGTGATCGAGAAGGTCAGGTTCTGCGTCCGGTGCGGCAACGTGTCGGCGGAGGAGCTGTGTCGGATCTGCAGTGACGCCCGGCGGGACGGCACCGTGCTGTGCGTCGTCGAGGAGTCGAAAGACGTCGTCGCGATCGAGAAGACCCGTGAGTTCCGCGGCCGCTACCACGTGCTGGGCGGCGCCATCAGCCCGATCGAGGGCGTGGGCCCGGACGATCTGCGGGTCAAGGAGCTCGTTACCCGGCTGGCCTCCGGTGAGGTCACCGAGATCATCCTCGCCACCGATCCGAACCTGGAGGGCGAGGCCACCGCTACCTATCTGGCCCGGCTGCTGAAGCCGATGGGTCTGAGGGTCACCCGGCTGGCGTCCGGTCTTCCCGTCGGGGGAGACCTGGAGTACGCCGATGAGCTCACGCTGGGCCGGGCCTTCGAGGGGAGGAGACTGCTCGATGTCTGACGATTACCAGAAGTCCCGCAGGAACGGCTTCGATCCGCTGCACCCCGAGCGCGACGCGTTCGGCCGTCTCACCGGCCCGCGAGGCCGTCACCAGGCCAGTGCCTCGGCGATCCCGCAGGCACGCACCCGCGGCAGTTCGTCGATCGACCTGACCGGCGAGCAGGCCGACGAGGCCCGGGAGCTGCATCACCTGGCCGAGGAGACGGCCACCGATGCCCAGACCTACCTGAACGCCCTCACCGAGGTGGCGGCCGGCTCCTCGCCGGACACGGCGATCCCGGTGCTGCTGCTGGCGGTCTCCCAGATCCTGCTCGGCGGTGCCCGGCTGGGTGCGATCACCGATGTGGTCCCGAGCGAGCGGTTCGAGCCGGACGCCGGCCCGGACCCCGACATCGACCCGCTGCGCACCGGTCTGGCCAACCTGCTCGACGGTCTCGACGAGTACGCCGACATCGTCGACCCGCTGACGTCCGGTGAACTGATCCGCGGCATCCTGTCCGACGACCTGGCCGACGTCGCCGCCGACCTGGCCCACGGACTGCGGCACTACCGCGACGGCCGGGTGGACGAGGCGCTGTGGTGGTGGCAGTTCTCCTACCTGTCCACGTGGGGGGTACGGGCCACGAGCGCACTGCGTGTGTTGCAGAGCATGCTCGGGCACCTGCGGCTCGACGTCGACACGGATACGGTCGCCGATGCGGAGTTCGAGGCCCTCAACCTCGATTGATCCGGCGAATCGCGGTTCCGCCCGCACGATCTGGGGAGCAACCCGGCATCCGCCGTGCATCTCACCTGCCGAAATACCCTCTCGGTAACCATTCCGGCCGCAGGTAGGATAGCCACGTCCGAAACTCCCTTCACGAGTAGCAAGGAGCGACCCGGTGAGCTTGGTCGTGCAGAAGTACGGTGGTTCCTCCGTCGCGGATGCCGAAAGCGTCAAGCGGGTTGCCCGGCGGATCGTGGACACGCGAAAGCAGGGGCACGACGTCTGCGTCGTGGTCTCTGCGATGGGTGACACCACCGACGACCTGATCGAACTCGCCGAGAAGGTCTCGCCGCTCCCGCCCGCCCGTGAGCTCGACATGCTGCTCACCGCCGGTGAGCGCATCTCGATGGCCGTCGTGGCCATGGCGATCGCCGCGCTGGGCCAGGAGGCCCGGTCGTTCACGGGCAGCCAGGCCGGGGTGATCACCGACGGGGTGCACGGCAAGGCCCGTATCATCGACGTCACCCCGGGCCGCATCCGGGCCGCGCTCGACGAGGGGCACATCGCCATCGTCGCCGGCTTCCAGGGCGTGAGTCAGGACACGAAAGACATCACGACGCTGGGCCGGGGTGGCTCCGACACCACGGCCGTGGCCCTGGCGGCCGCGCTCGAGGCCGATGTCTGCGAGATCTACACCGACGTGGACGGCATTTTCACGGCCGACCCGCGCATCGTCCCGTCCGCCCAGCAGATCGCTCGGATCACCAGCGAGGAAATGCTGGAGATGGCGGCCTCCGGGGCGAAGGTGCTGCACCTGCGCTGCGTCGAGTACGCCCGCCGGTTCAACCTCCCGGTTCATGTCCGGTCGTCATTCAGCCATCGCGAAGGCACCTGGGTCATTGACACCCCGGCCGTCGCAGCAGTCGAAGGAGCAGTGGTGGAGCAGCCGATCATCTCCGGGGTCGCACACGACCGGAGCGAAGCGAAGATCACCGTGGTCGGCGTGCCGGACAAGCCCGGCAAGGCCGCCGAGATCTTCCAGGTGGTCGCCACCGCCGAGATCAACCTCGACATGATCGTGCAGAACGTGTCCGCGGCCGTGAGCGGCCTGACCGACATCTCCTTCACGCTGCCGAAGACCGATGGCCAGACGGCGATGAACGCCCTCAACCGGGCGCAGGAGCAGATCGGCTTCGAATCCCTGCGCTACGACGACCAGATCGGCAAGGTCTCGCTGATCGGTGCCGGGATGCGGAGCCACCCGGGGGTTTCCGCGCAGATGTTCGCGGCGCTCGCCGAGGCCGGCATCAACATCGAGATGATCAGCACGTCGGAGATCCGGCTGTCGCTGGTCACCCGCGCCGAGCGGCTGGACGACGCCGTTCGCGCCATTCACACCGCTTTCGGCCTGGACAGCGCCGACGGCGAGGCCGTGGTCTACGGAGGTACCGGACGATGAGCACCCGCAAGCCCACTCTCGCCGTCGTCGGCGCGACCGGTGCCGTCGGCACCGTCATGCTCGGCATCCTGACCGAGCGCGAAGACATCTGGGGCGAGATCCGCCTGATCGCCTCGGCCCGCTCGGCCGGCAAGCTGCTGAGCGTGCGCGGTGAGCAGGTCGCGGTGCAGGCCATCAGCCCCGAGGCGTTCGACGGCGTCGACATCGCGATGTTCGATGTGCCGGACGAGATCTCGGCCGAATGGGGTCCGATCGCGGTCGAGCGCGGCGCGATCGTCGTGGACAACTCCGGCGCTTTCCGGATGGACCCGGACGTGCCCCTGGTGGTTCCCGAGGTGAACCCCGAGGCAGCCCGCAACCGCCCGCGCGGCATCATCTCCAACCCGAACTGCACCACGCTGACCATGATCGACGCGCTCGGTGCCCTGCACCGGAAGTGGACACTCACCGAGCTCGTGGTGGCCTCGTACCAGGCTGCCTCCGGCGCCGGTCAGCCCGGCATCGACCGGCTGCACGACGAGCTCGAGGTGGTCGCGGCCGACCGTTCCCTCGGCTCGGTGGCCGGCGACGTGCGCGACGCGATCACCGCCAAGCTGGGCGACGGCCCCTCGCCGTTCCCGGCTCCGCTGGCCCTGAACGTCGTCCCCTGGGCCGGTTCGGCCAAGGGCGACGGCTGGAGCAGCGAAGAGCTGAAGGTCCGCAACGAGTCTCGCAAGATTCTCGGCATCCCCGACCTCAAGGTGTCCGCCACCTGCGTGCGGGTGCCGGTGGTCACCACGCACTCCCTCGCGGTGCACGCCACCTTCGCCGAGAACATCACGGTGGACGAGGCCCGGCAGACGCTCGAGGCCGCGCCGAGCGTGCTCGTGGTCGACGACCCGGACGGCAAGCAGTTCCCGACCCCGGCCGACACCGTGGGCGGTGACCCGACCATCGTCGGGCGGCTGCGCCAGGCACTGGATTTCCCGAACACGCTCGACCTGTTCGTGACCGGTGACAACCTGCGCAAGGGGGCGGCGCTCAACACGGCCCAGATCGCCGAGCTGATCGCCTCCGAGTTCTGATCCCATCTGAACATCTGCGGGCCGGTACCGAAAGGTACCGGCCCGCAGTAGTTTTCAATTGAGGACGCGCCTGGGCTCCCCTTCCCGGGTCGGTCAGGCCGGCAGATACCGCCGGACGAAATCGATCTCGGCCCGCACCTGGCGCACCCGTTCGTCGTCCACCAGGGATCCGTGGCCGGCGTCGTACCGGTACACCTCGTGCTCCGCGCCCCGCTCGGCCAGTACCCCGACGTAGTTCTCGATCTGCCGGATCGGGCAGCGGGGATCGTTCTCCCCGGCGAGCACGAGCACGGGAGCAGTCACCTGCTCCGCGTAGGTGATGGGACTGGAATCGCGGTACTTCTCGGGCACCTGGTCCGGTGAACCGCCGAAGAGCGAGCGGTCGAAGGCCTTCAGCGCCTCCATCTCGTCCTCGTAGGCCGCCAGGTAATCGGCCACCGGCACGCCGGCGACCCCCACCGCCCAGCGGTCCGGATACAGGCCGAGCCCGAGCAGCGTGAGGTAGCCGCCCCACGACGCCCCGGCCAGCACCACCCGGTCGGGGGCCACGACGCCCACCTCGACCAGATGATCGCGAACCGCGACGACGTCCTCGAGTTCGATGTGACCGACCCGCTTCTCCAGGGCGTCCCGCCACTGCGACCCGTACCCGGTGGAACCGCGGTAATTCACCTGCAGCACCGCGAACCCGTGGTCGACCCAGGCGCTCGGGTAGGCCCGGAACCAGTCGCCGTCGTGCGCGGTCGGGCCGCCGTGGATGTCGATGAGCAAGGGCAGCGGCTCGGCTGCGCCCACCGGCCGGCGCAGCAGGGCATGGATGCGCCCACCCGGCCCGTCGACCCAGACATCCTCGAGAGGTACCGAGGCCGGGGCCGGATCTCCCGGAGGAGCCAGCACCAGGTCACCCTGCAGGTTGCGCACGGCCGCGGGCAGTGCCGCCGACGACCACAGGGCCCAGACCTCGCCGCCGGGGCGGGTGGTCGCGTCCATCGCGGTTCCGTCGGACGGCCCCACGGCGGTGGTGGTCAGGTCGACGAGGCTGAAGGTGTAGAGCCGGGTGCGGGCCTCGTGGTCCACGCTGACCAGCAGCGCAGACGCGTCCCGGAACCATTCGGCATCCGATATCTCGCCGGGCACATCGAGTTTCACCTCGAGCTCAGTGCCGGTCACGGCGTCCCAGACCAGCAGTTCGCCGCGGCCCCGGCGCTCGTGCAGCACCAGCAGCCGAGGATCGCCGGTCACAGGGGCAAAGCCCAGCGGTTCCAGACTCTTTCCGGGCCCGTCCCAGAGGTCGGCCACGGTCGAGCCGTCGCTCACCGCCACCACGCGCAGAGCGGTGTGGCGGGAGTCGCCGTGCTCACTGTGGGCCAGGGCGAGAAGGGTGCCGTCTTCGCTCAGGCCGCCCACCCCAGCGTCTTCGGTGTGCTCGTAGATCAGTCGCAGCGGCCGGCCGGGTTCCTGGACCTGGATCCGGGTGCCATAACCGTCGTCGTTCTGGCCGATCACCGCCAGGCCACCCCGGCCGAGCGCCAGCCCGGCCGAATAGGAGGGCCCCAGGCCGGGAATCGCGATCTCGTCGGCTCCCGGGGCCGATCCGAACGGCTGCTTGCGCCAGATGCCGTGCTCGTTGCCGGCCGCGTCGTCGAACCACCAGATCCACTCACCGGACGGGTCGATCTCGCCCTGCGCCGTCCCCTCGCTCCGCGAGGTCAGCCGGGTGAGCCCCGCCTCAGGACTCCAGCTGTGCATCTCCAGCACGCCCTCGTGGGTGGCCACCACCGAGCAGCGCTGCGGCGCGTCCGCCGCCCAGACCGGCATCGCGATGCGCCCGGCCCGGAAGCGTCGTTCCCAGGCGGGGAGTGGACTGTCCTGTGGATTCGGCGCGGTCATGGCGAGAATCCTTGCACGCAGCGACCGGGCGCGACCTGATTGGCCGGGGGTGTCCCGCTCGGCGACGGATTGGGTGGCACTCCGCCGCAGTGGGTCGAGCCAACCACGGCGGAGCACCGTGATGGTCATATCGGCAGCCCACCCCCGATCTTGACCCTCCCCCCTCGTTCGTGATCCGGCAAACCTTCCCCGGGCCGGCCGGGAATGGGGACGTCGGAGCATCTCCTCGCCCGAAGGCTGAGGCATTGCCTGATTGCTGAGGAAGGGCGGGAAAGAAGAGGTGTTTTCGGGGAAGGAGGAACACGCCGCCGGCCCGACGCCGGGATTGCATGATCACGAAGGGGGTGTGGACGGCCCGGCCATGGAGCATGCTGAGAGTCCGGACGGCAGGATGGGGAGGCTGGGTCGATGGAGAACGCTGGTGCGGCGGGGTCGTTCGCCGATGACGAGAACGGCGCTGAGAACGGCGCTGAGGTGACCGGGAACAGCGACGTGTCCGACGCGGGCGGTGTGCCGGGCAGTGCCACTGCGTCCGACTCAAGCGGTGTGACCGGCAGCGTCACTGTCTCCGGTTCGAGTGGCGTAGCCGGCGGCATCCAGGTGGCCGGTTCGAGCGGGGTTGCCGGGAGCATCGGCGTGAGCGGGAGTGCCGGGGTCTCGGGGAGTTTGGCGGTGGCCGGGAGCGCCGGGGTCTCGGGCAGCGTGGCGGTGGCCGGGAGCGCCGGGGTGGCGGGCAGCATCGCCGTAGCGGGAAGCGCGGGCGTGGCCGGCAGCATCGCGACCAGCGGCAGCGCGGGGGTGGCCGGGAGCATCGGCACCAGCGGCAGCTTCGGGGTGCTGCTCAGCCTGTTCACCGTGCTCGGGATCGGTATCCGGCGGTGTTACGGCACCTTCGCCTGTGTCGGCTGTCAGGACTGTGTCGGGTGTGCCTTCTGCATCGGCTGTCGCGACTGCGTCGGGTGCGCGTTCTGTGTCGGTGGAGTGGGACTGCGCGGCGTGAATGGACTGAGGAAGAACAAGTAGATCCGTCACCATCAGTGAGAAATGCAAGTGCATCGGGAGTGCAGTATTTGAGGTTTGGTGAGCGGCAATCAGGGGTAGACGGCGGGGTACTAGAACCATCGGCTCATACCGCTGACAACCCCGGGTGCGAGAGAACTGAGACGAGCCGGCGGCGACACGGGTGTCGCCGGCACCCTCGACAGGAGTTCTCATGATCATCCGCACACCGCGCTCGCTCGCCCTGGCCACTGCTGCGCTGATCGCGGGCGGGGCCGCTCTCACCCTGGTGCCCGCCGGTGCGGCGCAGGCCAAGGCCGGCCCGAAGGGCGACTTCGCGGTCACGGTCAACGGCACCACGTACAACCCGGCCGAGGGCAAGGACGTGAAGCTGAAGGATCTGGCGGTGACCGGCACGATCGCTGTGCGGGGCAAGCACGTGGGCTTCGACGTGAACCCCTCGACGCTAGGGGTCTACAACTACACGCTGACCGGTGCCGCCGACCCGGAGCGCATGGTCACCGAGCCCACCGTCGTCTTCGCCTCGAAGGTTCCGGTGCTGACGCCGGCGCAGATCGGCACGGTGAAGATCGACCGGCTCGACGTCAAGGACGACAACGCCACGATCATCCTGAGTGCCGCCGGCGGCACGATGAAGTTCCAGGCCAAGGACTTCGCCCAGGGCGGGATCTTCCAGCAGGAGCCCGAGTTCGGGTCTAACGTGGAGATCGTTCACACCCTCGGGCCGAAGCTCTTCTACTTCACCAACGAGTTCACCGGCAAGATCAACTTTGGCGATGGCAAGGACCCGGTGACCACGGCTCAGAGCAGCACCGGCTATCACGAGATGCTGCTGGGCAAGGACAGCCCGCAGGTGGCCACGAAGCTCTACCAGGACGGCTCGGTGACACGCTGGTCGGTGACCTCCGGCGGCCGGCTGGGTGGCGTGCTCGGTGAAGACGCCATCGAGCTTTCCCAGGGCGCGACCAACTGCACCAGCAAGTGCCAGGCGCAGAACCAGATTCACGGTTCCCTGCCGGTGCCGCCGCTGCCGACCGACCCCACCCCGCTCCCGGTGCCTGCCAACTGAGAACTGCTCTGCGCTGCGCAAGTGCGAGGGCCGGGGAGCGGACGACCGCTCCCCGGCCCTCAATCGTGCGAAAGGTCAGTGACGGCTGAGACCGTCGAGCTTGCCGCCCTTGGCGGCGTCGATCCAGGCCGAGAACTCGACCGGGGCGAACCGGAGAGTCGGGCCGTTTCCGTGTGCCTTGGTGTCACGCACCTCGACATCGTGTCCGTTTCGCCGCATTTCAACGCACTGGCCTCCGCCGCCACTGGCCTGAGCCTTGATCCAAGGGGTCTGCGTACTCATGTCGTGTACTCCTCGAGTCGGACGGACTTCTGCACGAGCGTTTCCCAGACGTCCCGGTAGGTACGGAGCTTGCTTTCTTTTTCCAGGTACCGGGCGTCTGCTTGGGACTCCAGATAGACCACGTCGGTGTCTGGTTCGGTGAATTCCAGGAGGGTGAAAGCCCCGCCACGTAAACCCGGGTGCGCACCGGCGGACCAGGGAAGTATCCGAACCTCGACATTGGTCTTCTCGTCGCTCAGGCGACGAAGATAGCGCAGTTGTTCGCGCATGATGTCAGCCGAACCGATGACCCGGTGCAGCGCCGATTCGCCGATGACAGCCGTGACGAGAGGTGGATCAGCCCCGCCGAAGGCCGTTTGCATGCGGGTAATGCGTAACTCGGCGTCACGCCGTCGCGCGCCTTCTTCCATGCCCTCACCGATCGTGAGATTTTCGTGGTACGGCGGGGTTTGGAGCAAGCCGTGAATCAACTCAGCGTCGTAGGTCTTGATCGCCGCCGCCGACTGCTCGAGGTCCAGATACAAACCGAAGCCCGGTATCAGGACATCGGTGAAGTCTTCCCAGATGTTTTCCTCGTCGGCCTGCGCCGCCAGGTCGGTGAGTCGTTCGGTCGTGGCCTCGTCGGCGCCGTACATGAAGCAGAGGGCGCGGATATCGGCGTACTTGAAGGGCCCTTTTCCGGCCTCCATTCGCCAGATCTTCTGGCGCGACCCGACCGACCGCACGTCTTCCGGCTTCTTTCCGGCCATTTCCCGTAGCCTTCGGAGCTGCCGTCCGAGGGAACGTCGCCCCATGCCCGACCCACTGCTCATGGCGGCGAGTTTGGCATTTTCCTGAACAACGGGCGAGTAACAATTCGAGGGTCGCGGATGTCGTCACGCTCCTCCCGTCACAAAACGTTACATTGAAGTTGCTCGGGGTAGTGACCGAGACTATTCAATGGCGGGGGGAGAACCGATGTGTTCCAGGCATCGGTCCATGCCACACAACGGGGGTTTACGCCCATGCAGGAGCAAGTAGCTCTGAAAGGTGAAAGACCTGACACCGGGGAGTGGGTCGGCCGGGTCGAGGTCGATCTACGTAATGCCCGGGACTGGTCCGTCGGCTCGCTGCATCTTGAGGTGGAGCCGGGGACGGTCACGGTCTGGTTCGGGTCTCGCGCCCTGGCTGTGATGAACCGCGACGAGCTGCGTGAATGGATCATTCATCCACGCGGTGTTCGTCTGGCGGCTGACGATCTGGTCTGGTCCACCCAGTACGGCTCCACCTATGTGGCGATCGGCTGGACCGCCGAGTACCGCTTGGGTGACTCGTCGTTGCGCGAACTGATGGCGGTGATCTGAGCGTGGCTGCCATGACGTCATCATCGTCGGACGTGGGTACGGGCCGCCCGGGCCCGGAGCGTCTCCAACCCGACGTGAGGCCGGTCGATCACCGGTCCATCGGGGGCTTCTGTGCGTGTTGTGGCGCGGTGTACCCGTGCGCGACCGCTCGGAGGCAGGGGCACGACCGGCCGTCGGTCCACGAGTTCCTGGCCCCGATGAGCCGGCTGGCCCGGCTTCGGGACGAAAGCATCGCATCGGCAGGGTGATCCGCCGGACCGGAGCCATCGGTTTCGGATGGTCGCACGAAATGCTCCTTCCGGGAGAGGCTTCCGGGTACGGGCGTAGATCTACGGGCGTCAGGGGCTGATCGGGCCAGCGGGGGCTGATCAGCCCCTGACGTTTTCCGAGGGCGGAACGGTTCTGGCGCTATTTGCTCCGGGCAACTGAAAGCTTCTCGGAGGCAGGTGTTTACCCTTGTTGCAGCTCGGTCGAAGGGCCCGTTCGTCGAACTCCTGAGGGCCAGTCCGATAGTTGTTCTGACAAGCACTCGGAGGATGCGGAAAACTGTTGGTCGTGCGTCAAGCCTGTACCGGCCCGGCCGGTGAGTTCCCCCGGAGGTGGTCATGACCGGGATTCGGGTGCCGCGTCAGTGGGCCCCGCCACCCGCGGTGTCGCCCTACGCGATCGTCAGCCACGGCACCGACCGGCGGGTGCTGTTGTCGGGGCAGGAACTCACGATCGGCCGGGGCACCGACGCGGCCATCCGGGTCGCTCACCGGCCCACCGACGAGCACGTCTCCCGGCTGACGGCGACCCTGCGCACGCTCGACGACTGTGTGCTGGTCCAGAACTGCTCCCGCAGCAAACAACTCGTTCTTCGTCCGCTGGTCGGAACGCAACGGGTACTGGAGCCCGGGGCAGCCACCACCTCGATGCCGTTTCCCGAGTTCCTGGTCGTGGTGACCGGCCGGTTCGGCCGCGAGTACGCCGTCCATGTCGACGTCCGTGACCTGACACCCGACCGGCCGCGGCTGGTGCTGGATCCGGTCGAGACGGTGGACGGTATGGCGATCGGCCTGACGGTTCCGCAGCGCAGACTGCTGGCCGCGCTCTGCGAACCGCTGCTCACCCGCACGGGAAGCCGGGCCGCTCCCGCCACCTACCGGCAGGTCGGGGAGCGCGTGGGCCGCAGCCCCGGCTACGCCCGCACCGTGTTGCGCCGGCTGCGCGAGCAACTCGCGGCCCAGGGGGTGGCCGCACTGGTCACGTTCAACCTGGAGAAGGTCTACGAGGACTTCCGCCCGGCGCTGGCCCGCTGGGCGATCAACAGCGGCACGATCACGGTGGCCGACGTACAGGCACTCGATGCGCCGACCTGAGATTCCCGCGCCCCAGATTCCGGTGTCCGACATCCCCGGGCCGGAGAGGCTCCAGCCGGTGGAGCGCTGCCCCGCGACGCCGGCGCCCGACGCGGTCACTCTCGGCGGTGACCTGCCGGAACCGGTCGACGGCCCGATCGACGTCTCCGGCCTGCTCGCCACCGACGACCGGTCCCGGATGGCGGGCGGGGCGCAGCCCAACGGATGGTTCGCCGGGCCCCCGGGCGATCCGGACCGCTACGAGCTCCTCGGCCCGGGCCTGTCCGGTGGTGAGGGGGACATCTGGCGGGCCCGGTACCGCGGCGACCTGACCTCGCCGTTACAGGTCGCGGTGAAACGGCTGCGCCGGCCGGCGAACATGGGCGACGACTGGCCCACCCCGGCCGATCTGCGCCGGTGGGAAGACCTGCGGGCGCTGTTGCTGATCATGCGGATCGACCACATGGTGAGCGTGCTGGACGTTTTCGTCGGCCCGCCGCCGCATCCGCAGCACTCGATGCAACCCGTTCCGGGACTGCGCCCGCTGGTGACGCCGTACGTGGTGATGGAGTGGGTGCCCGGCCCGACGCTGGCCGATGAGCTCGCCGGTACACCCGCCACCGCGCCGACCCTGGCGACCCGGCTCCGCTACGTCGAGCAGGTCGCCGCGGCCCTGGGAGCGCTGCATTCGCGCACGGTCTCGGCGGGCAACCCGAGCCTGCACCGCGATGTGAAACCGACGAACTGCATCCTGGCCCCGTCCCGCGGGGTGGTGCTGGTCGACATCGGCACGATGCGGCGGGTGGACGACGGCCGCGACCTGTCCGGCCGGCACAGCCCGGCCTACACCGCGCCGGAGGTGCTGGCCGATCCGATGGCGACCCGTGACCCGGCCTCCGACCTGTACTCGCTCGGCGCGCTGGCCTGGTTCTGCATGGTCGGGGAGAACCCGCCGCACGCCCGAGACCCGTTCTCTCCCGACCGGGCCCGCCGGCGGGCCGAGGCGGTGGCGCGCGATGCCGGGGTGCCCGACCCGTGGGCCTTCGCCGACCACCTGACCCGGCTGCTGGCCCACGACCCGGCGGACCGCCCGTCCGACCCCCGGGCCTGGGCCGGGCAACTACGCGCTCTGGCCACGGCCCGACCGGCGCGTCCGAGTCTGTTCCTGGCCGCCCTGGTGCTGATCCCGCTGCTCTCCATCGGCCTGATCCTGGCGCCCCTGTTGTTCACCCGGCGGGCACCGCACACCGGTGACGCCCCGCGGCCGGCGAGTACGTCGTCCACCATCGAGAGCACCCAGGCCGCCGGCGACCCGCGCGGGGGACCGCCTCGCCCGCCGCGGGGAGCCCCCGTGACACCTTGGCCGGGAAAGCCCGTGACCAGCAGGGAAGCGGCCTTCGTCACCCCGCACAACGGGGCCGGGATCGGCCGTTGCCCAGACCTCGGCGGTACCGCGAACCTGCCACCGGGCCGGACGCTGCTGTTCTCCGTGGAGAACCTCAGCGTCGGCGACGGCATCCGGCACGTCACGCCGATCCCGGGCTGGCAGCACCCGGAATCACTGTCCCGCTGGAAACTGCGCCCACCGGTGGGTCTGCCGTTCGATCCTCTGGGCATGCAGTACCGGCTGGAGGTGATCGTGGTGCCGCTGGACCGGCTCCGAGAGTCTGGGCCGATCGGCGTACCGGACAACAGCTACGTCGGGGCAAGCCTTTTCGTCAGCCGTGAGAGCCAGTCGGAGCAGGGCTGCTGAGCGCTCAGAACTCGATCTGGATCCGGGCGATCTCGGCGGACAACGGCCCGAAGATCTCCCGGCGCAGACGGTTGTGTTCCTCGTCCTCGTCGTAGGCCCGGTACGCGGCGACATCGGAGAAGTCGGCCACAATGGTGAAATCCCAGTTCCCGGGGCGGAGCCCGGCGTCCCGGCCGACCTTCACGTCGGTCATGCCAGGAATGCCCAGGGCGACGATGCCGGCCAGGCCCTCGTCGAGAAGGGCGATGTCGGCGTCCGGCTTGAGCCGGCCCGTCACGACGTTGCGGATCATACGAGAACTCTCCTCGGTGGCGGGTCTGTTGCGGGCCTCACGGGTCGGCCGATGCTAACCCGATGCCACCCGACCGGCCGAGGAGGCTCTGATGTGACGAAAGGCGCCACCCGGGGATTCCGGGTGGCGCCTTCCTCGTCGGACCTGATCGGAAACGGATCAGACCTGGTCAGAGCTGACCGGTACTACGAAGACTTGCGTCGGAACATCTGCTGAGAGCCAGAGGTCTCGGGGCCGTGGGACCCGCCCACCTTCCCGTTTCCCTGGACCTCGCCCTGGTGCTGTCCGCCGTTGGCGTTCTTGCGCTCCAGGGCTTCGCGGAACTTGCGCTTCGTGTCTGAGCTGACCTGCTTGTCGTCAGTCATGAGTGCCCTCCTCTTCGGGTCGGCATCCATACCCCGCCGATCTAGGGTGACAGCCTACCGACGGAGCCGCCAGCGCATTTCCACCCACGTGGACCAGCCGCACTAGTCGCTGCTGACCGCGCCCACGGCCCGCAGCACGGCGTCGGCCTTGAGCCGCACCTCCTGCCATTCCTGCTCAGGGTCGGACAAGATGGTCACGGCCCCGCCCGCTCCCACGCTCACGGCCTCCCCGTCGTGCACCAGCGTGCGGATCACGATGCTGAGGTCGGCCGTGCCGTTCACCCCGAGGAACCCGACGGCGCCGGAGTAGACACCCCGGGCCCGGCCCTCCAGCTGCTGAAGGATGTGCATGGTGCGCACCTTCGGGGCGCCGGTCATCGATCCGCCCGGGAAGGCGGCCCGCACGCAGTCCACCGCGTCGCGCCCCGGCGCCAGGTCTCCCTCCACGGTCGAGACCAGCTGGTGCACCGTGCTGAACGACTCGACCCGCATCAGGGCGGGCACGACGACCGAACCGGGCCGGCAGACCCGCCCGAGGTCGTTGCGCAGCAGGTCCACGATCATCAGGTTCTCGGCGCGTTCCTTCACGTCGTTCTCGAGTTCCTTGGCCAGGCGCTGGTCCTCGTCCCAGGAGGAGCCCCGCGGCCGGGTGCCCTTGATCGGCTTGGCGCTGACCCGCCCCGAGCGGTCGATCCGGAGGAACCGCTCGGGCGAGGAGGACGACACACTGATCCCGCCCAGATCCAGAAAAGCGGCGTAGGGAGCCGGGTTCATGGTCCGCAGCCGCCGGTAGACGGTGAGGGGCGCTTCTGTCGTGGCGGTGTCGAAGTGGGTGGTGAGGCAGACCTCGTAGGTGTCGCCCTGCTCCAGGTGGCGCCGAACGGTCTGGATGTCGGCCAGGTACTGGTCGCGGCCTCGCACCGGGCGGGCGACGGAAACGGGCGGACCGGCCAGAGGTTCCAGCGGCTGAAGGTTCCCGATGAGGTGTCGGGTCCGGTCGAGCCACTGTTCGGTGTCTTCCGCAGATGCGGACTCCGGGTCAAGCGCCACCAGGAACACCTCGTCCTGCTCATGGTCGAGCACGACGAGGCGGTCGGCGAACACCAGCGCGGCATCCGGATAGGGGGATGTGTGAGGGCCGGCCGTCGCCGGGTCGGCCTCGCACTCGTAGCCGAAATACCCCACGTAGCCACCGGTGAAGTCGAACGGCAGGTCGGGCTCATCGACGCTGAATGACCGCAGCCGCCGCTGAATCCGATCGAACGGCCCGTCTGGCGAATCTGCCGGGTGGATCAGTGATTCCCAGAGATTCCCACCCGGGGCGCAGGCCAGGTAGGAGAACCGTCCGGTGCGCGCGCTGTCCAGCCAGACCGCCCCGGATCCCTGGTGCAGGGCGGCGAACAGGGCCTCCGCGTCGACCGGCCCCGGAAACCGGCGAACGGTGAGGCGTAACGGCGTGCTTTTTTCCTCGTCCACTGTGGGGAAAGGCTTTGGGGCGATCGAAACAGAAGGGCGGACGCTGGTCAGGTCGCGGAAATTCTCGATGATCCGGGAGCCGTACCGCGTGAGAATCGATTCGGGGTGGAACTGCACCCCGAAAAGCGTTGCCCCGGAATTCTCCAGAGCCATCACCGTGCCGTCTTCGGACCAGGCCGTCGCGGTCAGTCCGGCCGGCAAGGGCTCCGGTATCGCCAGGGAGTGGTAGCGCACGACCTCGAAGTGCTGCGGGATCCCGGCGAACAGAGGGCTCTCATGACGCACCCGGCTGAGTTGCCCGTGCATGATGCGCGCAGCGGGCTCGGTGTGAGCCCCGAAGGCCACGGCGATGCCCTGGTGGCCCAGGCAGATTCCGAGCAGGGGCATGCCCGAGGTGCGGGCCCAGGCGATCGCGGCAGCCGACAGTCCGAAGTCTTCCGGGGTCTCCGGTCGCCCGGGCCCGGGAGAGATCACGATGTTGTCGAAAGTCCCCTGGACGCGCGACATCAGGGTGTCCCAGTCGCACTCGTCGTTGCGCACCACGATCGGCTCGGCGCCGTTCGCCACCGCCAGCTGCTGGAACAGGTTGTAGGTGTAGGAGTCGTAGTTGTCCACGAGCAGCGTCCGGACCGGCTGCGGGTCAGTCGTCATCGGGCTCCTCGGGCGGGGTGGGAGCCAGGTATCTTACGGCCCGGTCACTTCCTGAAGATCGAAGGACTCCTTGGATGAAGCCGTTCGGTGCGATCCCACCCGGCCCCCTGCTCTGGCGAGGGCCGGGAGACTTCGTGCCCGCCACCCGCCCGGCCGGGCCCGGGCCACCGGTCGCGGACTCCTGGCTCGTCGACGAGGGCCGTTGTCGTGGCATCGAGGAGCATCGGGCGCGTTTCGTCCGGAGCATGTCCATGATGGACGCCCACCCGCCTTCGGTGCGGCCCCTCACCTCCGGGTGGGTGAACCGGTTCATGGACGATGTCCTGGCCGTTCTGCCCCGGTCGGGTCGGTGGTTCCCCCGGGTCGACCGCACCGGTGACGAGCTGACGTTGTGGATCCGGCCCGCTCCCGACCTCTCGTCCGAGGTGGTGCTGTGGGGGCCCGGGGTGCCGGATCCCCGGATCCGGCCGGGTGTCAAGGGCCCGGACCTGCCCCGGCTGGCGGACCTGCGACGTCAGGCAGCGCTGGTGGGGGCGGGGGAGGCGTTGCTGGTGTCGCCGGCCGGGACGGTGCTCGAGGGGGCGCTGAGCACGGTGCTGTGGTGGCGGGGGGACGTGCTCTACAGCCCTCCGAGAAGCGATGCGGTTCTGCCCGGAGTCACCTGGGGGCTCCTGGACGGGATCGCCGGGGCGTGGGGCGTCGAGACCCGGCACGAGAACGTGCCACCCACCGCACTCGAAGGTCTGGAGACCTGGTCGGTGAGCGCTCTGCACGGGATCCGGGCGGTGACCGGCTGGCGCGGCCTCGACATGAAGGCCGGCGCTGCTTGCCAGGCACCGGCCTGGCAAGCAGCGCTACTGGCGCTCGCGCGTCCTCTGCCCTAAGGCTCCCGTCAGCCCCACGACCCCCAGTCAGTGTCGGCCAGTTCGAACAGGGTGCGTACCGAGGTGCCGAAGAACGGGCCGTTGATGGTCTCGACGCTGTTCATGGGAACCCAGGAGCTGACCGACTTGAGCTTGCCCAGGCCGGTGGCGTCGTCGTAGCCCGTCAGCCACGGACCGCCCGACGCGCCGCCGCCGAAGCCACAGCCGGAAATGCCGGAGAAGGGTTCCTGATCGATCGCGGTCATGCTCGACTGTCCCCAGCAAGCCATCATGTTCTGGCCGTCGTCGATGTTGGCGGGGTAGCCGAAAACGTTCACGTCGTAGGCGAAGGTGCTGCCGCCGGTGGTCAGGCCGTGGCCGCCGACCGTGTCCACGACCGTCTTGCCGTCGGCGTTGTCGAACGTCGTGACGAAGGCGACGTCCGAGGCGAAACCCTGGGCGGTCGGGCCGAAGTCGATCCAGTTGTTGAACGTGCGGAAGCCGGCCCCCTGGAACGAGCCGTACGGGCGGTCTCCGTTGTCGTAACCAGGCACGAAGATCCAGTTCTGGTGCCAGGCGCCGCCCGGTCCGCCGTGCACGCAGTGCGCCGCGGTGGCGACCAGCCGCTGCGACGCACTGTTCACCGCGGAGCCGGAGCAGACGTAGTTCTTCCCGTCGGTGGCGTTGCGGTAGAACACCTTCCCGTTGGTGCGGGAGAAGTTGGTGACGTCGGTGGCCTTCCGGTCGGACGTGGTGTCGGTGCCCTCGACCGGGTCGGAGACGACCTCGGGGCCGTCCTTCTCGAGCGCCTCACGGTTCTCGATCTCGGCGCGGACCTCCTCGTCGGTCTCCGGCACCTCGGCCGGGATCGCCTCGGCCATCTGCTCGTCGGTCCAGTAGTCGAGGACCGCGGAGCTGCCCTCGTCACCCAGGTCGTTGTCGCCGCTGCGGACCTCCCCGTCCACGTACAGGGGAGCTGCCGTCGAGCTGGACGCGTCGGACGAGGAGTCGGGAGCACCGACCCCCTCGGCCTTGAGCTCGGTCGACGCCGTGGGGTCGGCCCCGGCGGCCCCGGACGAGCTGGTGGAGCAGCCCGAGGTCACCAGCGCACCCATCACCAGGATCGCGGCGATTCGGCTGCCCACCCGGGGCAGGCGCCGAGCCGGACGCAGTGGGGTGAGGGTGGCAGGTCTTGCGGGGCGGCGCATGGACGAGGGTCCTTCCGGTGGGCTGGTGATGCGGATTCGCGTTGCATCGTTGCAACGGCGATGCGTATCGCCAGCTCCATTCCGGGGCGTCCGGGCACGGAGTACGAGGATCTCGGCCCTATCGGTCAGGCCCCCTCACCCCATGGCCACGTCTCATGGCTGAATCGTGCGGCCACGTCCCATGGCTGAGTCTCATGGCCGAGTCCCGCGGCTGAGTCCCATGGCCGAGTCCCGCGGCTGAGTCCCACAGCCGGCCGAGTCCCAGTCCAACGAGTAGTCAGTCCACCGGTCTCGCCCTCAGCCTTGGCGGTAGTCCTGCCAGCAGTCTCGTCAGTCGTCGAAGTCGACGCCTTCGGCCTCACCCTTCGCGATCAGGGCGGGCAACTGGTCGGGCGCGTTGACGACCGCGGCCAGAGCCGTGCCGAGCACTGCCAGTGCCTCGCGGTCCGGGCCGTAGGCGCAGAACATGCCGGCCTCGGGGTCGAACTTCACCCGGCCCTCCACCTCCGGCACCTGGGTGCGCACCAGCCACTTGGCCATGCCGTCCCAGAAGTAGCCGTTCGGCTCGTGACCCGACTCTCCGACCACCACATCGGCGGGCGTGTCACCCGCATTCATGATCAGGGAGAAGTTGCCGGGGCTGGTCTCGATCAGCTTCAGAGGATCCATACGGGAATCCTGGCAGGGGCCACCGACAGAATGGCCGTGGAGGTGCGGCCGGGTCGGCTTCTCCCAGATTTCTCCCCAGAACCTTCGGTCGGCCCGCAAACCACAACCGCCGGTCAACCAACGAGTGGTTGACCGGCGGTCTTGCTGTCGGGGTGACAGGATTTGAACCTGCGGCCTCTTCGTCCCGAACGAAGCGCGCTACCAAGCTGCGCCACACCCCGGTGGAGCGGTTGCAACCTTACCCGACGAGATGCCGAAGTCTGAAATGCATACCCGTTCCGGCCTCAGAACGAGACGGAACACACGTCAGGCGGCGGCTGTGAGGGTCAGGAGCGTGGCCTCGGGGCGGCAGGCGAAGCGGACCGGGGTGTACGGGGAGGTGCCCAGGCCGGCGCTGACGTGCATCCAGGCGTCGGTCGGGACGGAGCCGTTGCCGGGGTAGCGGGAGACGCCCTTGGCCCGGCGGCGGTCCAGGTCGCAGTTGGTGGTCAGGGCGCCGTAGCCGGGCACGCAGAGCTGGCCGCCGTGGGTGTGGCCGGCCAGGATCAGGCCCGCGCCGTCCGCGGTCATGGCGTCGAGCACCCGTAGGTACGGCGCGTGGGCCACACCGATGGTGAGAGCGGCCGTGGGGTCGGCCTGTCCGGCCACCTCGGAGTAGCGGTCCTTCTTGATGTGCGGGTCGTCCACCCCGACGAACTCCAGCTGGAGGTCGTTGATCTTCAGCTGCTCGCGGCGGTTGTTCAGGTCGATCCAGCCGCCCTCGCTGAACCCCTCGACCAGCTCGCGGGTGGGCAGGCGCACACCGTGGATGCGCTTCTTCCCGCCGTAGGGCAGCAGGTAGCGCGCCGGGTTCTTGGGGCGCGGGGCGAAGTAGTCGTTCGACCCGAGCACGAACACGCCGGGCAGCTTCAGCAGGTGCTCGTGGGCCCGCAGCACCGCGGGCACGGCCTCCAGGTGGGCCAGGTTGTCACCCGTACTGACCACCAGGTCGGGCTCCAGGGCGGCCAGGCCCCGCACCCAGTCGAGCTTCTTGGTCTGGTTCGGCACCAGGTGCAGGTCGGACAGGCAGAGCACGCGCAGCGGCGAGCTTCCCGCGGGCAGGACCGGCACGCTGAAACGGCGCAGCGTGTAGGCCTGTGCCTCGGCGAGGGACCAGCCCAGCCCGGCGGCGCCGGCGGCCAGCACGGCGAGGGGAAGCTTCACGGATGTGCGCATTCGGACATCCTCGCAGGTCTGCCTGAATGGGTCGCGCGGTACGGGGAAGTAAACCGGGGGCCGCTGGGAGGGAGCTCATACGCGTCCTCAATCAGGCGTTTTCGGTGGAACGGGAGGATCGATGACGGTGAACCGAAATCCGGTACTACCGAATCGGCCCGAGTGCGAAGATGGCCTCATGTCCGACTCCCCGACCGGCCTCAAGGCCCGCCTGCGTTCCGACCTCACCACGTCGATGAAGGCCCGTGACGCCATCCGCTCCGGCACCATCCGGATGGCCATGACGGCGATCAAGGGTGAGGAGGTGTCCGGCACCGTCGCCCGTGAGCTCTCCGACGACGAGGTCACGGCCGTGCTGGCCCGTGAGGCGAAGAAGCGCCGTGAGGCCGCCACCGCCTACACCGACGCCGGCCGCGCCGAGCTGGCCGAGAAAGAACGGGCCGAGCTCGCGGTGCTGGCCGACTACCTGCCCGAGCAGCTCTCCGACGACGATGTGGCCGCCATCATTGCCGAGGAGGTGGCGTCTGCCGAGGCTGCGGGCAAGACCGGCCGGGCCGCGATGGGCCTGGTGATGAAGGCCGTGCGGGCCCGCACCGCCGGCAAGGCTGACGGTGGCCTGGTGGCCGCCGAAGTGAAGCGCCGGCTCGGGGCCTGAAAAACCCTACCGACGATCGAAGGCCGGGAACCCCGGGGGTTCCCGGCCTTCGCCGTTCCTGCCGGTCTACGTCACCGGCCGTTGCCCTGTCCGCCACCGCCGCCGGTGTCGTTCCCGGTGCCGGGGTCGGTGGTCCCCGTGGTGGGAGCTTCGACCGTGTCCTCGGCGTCCGTGTTGTCCTCGGTGTCACCGGTGTTCGGGCCGGCGCTGAGGTAGATCGTGATCGTGCTGCCGGTGCTGGCCGAGCCCGACGGGTCGACCCGGGCCACCGTGCCGGCGGGCTGGTCGGACGTCTCCAGGTCGCCGCTCTGGCTGACCTGGAACCCGGCGTCCTCGAGGATGCCGCGGGCGTCGTCCGGGCTCTTCCCGACCACGCTGGGGATGTTCGTGGTCGGCGTGCGGGTCAGGCTGGAGTCGGCCTCCGGGAACTCCTTGACCGGTTTGCCCTCGAGCGCGGCCTCCATGATCTTCTTCCAGGTCGGCGCGGCGATCGAGCCACCGTAGACGCTGTTCCAGTACGTGCCGTTGATGGTGACGCCCCGCATGGTCTTGCGCTCGCCGTTCACGGTCTCCGGGCCGACCCAGACCGCGGTGGACAGCTGCGGGGTGTAGCCCAGGAACCAGGTGTCCTGCGAGTCGTTGGTGGTACCGGTCTTGCCGGAGGCCGGCTGACCGTTGGAGAGCGGGCCGGTGCGGGCCGCTGTGCCGTTGGTCAGCGCGCGGCTCAGACCCAGCGTCACGGTGTTCGCGACCTTGGCGTCCACGGTCTGCTTGCAGTCCGCGGTCGGGACCTTGAGCGACTTGCCGTTGCGGTCCTTGATCGAGGTGACGACGATCGGCTTGCAGTACTTACCGCTCGCGGCGAACGTCGCGTAGGCGTTGGCCATGGTCAGCGGGGACTGGTTGGCGATACCCAGCACCACCGAGGGGTAGCAGTTCGGGATCTTCGTCGTCGCCTTCTCGTTGCCGCACTGACCCTTGACCGGCGCGGCCAGGTGCATGCCCACGGCCTTGGCCATGTCGGCCACGTCGCACAGGTCGAGCTGCTGTTCCATGCGGATGTAGGCACCGTTGATGGAGTTGGCCGTCGCGTCCCAGACACTCAGCGAGCCACGGGCACCACCGTCGCCGGAGTTGACGAAGTTCCAGGTCGCACTGGACTGGAGACTCGAGCCGCAGCGCTTGAACGAGTTCTCGGCGATGGAGCCGGGCGACCCGTCGATCGTCGCGTTCAGCGACTTGCCCGCCTTCAGCCAGGTGGCCAGCACCACGGGCTTGAACGTCGAACCGGTGAGGAAGCCCGATGAGCCGCCGTATTTGTAGTCGGTGGAGTAGTTGATCGTGGTGTTCTTCCGGCCCTTGTCCACGCTGTAGTACTTGTCCTGGATCATCGAGAGCACCTTGCCGGTGCCCGGTTCGACGGTGACCGCGGCCGTCGCGACGTTACTGCTGTCGTTCGGCGGGATGGCTTCCTTCACGGCCTTCCAGCTGGCCTTGAGCAGCTTCGGGTCGAGCGTGGTCCGGATCGTGTAGCCACCCTGCTTGAGGGCCGCCTGGCGCGCCTTCTGGGTCTTGCCCAGGGCCTTGAAGTCGCTGCTCTTGGTGATCAGGTTGTAGACGTAGTCGCAGAAGTAGGCGCTCGTGCCGGCGTTCGCGCACCCCTGGTAGGTGGGGGTGATCTTCGTGCGCAGCTTGGTCTTGATCGCCTTGTCGCGGGTCTCCTCGTCGATCATGCCCTGCGAGTACATCTTGTTCAGCACGGTGTCGCGGCGGTTCTTGGCCGCGGCCAGCTTGTCCTTGTCGGCCAGGTTGAACTGCACCGGGGACTGCACCATGCCGGCCAGCATCGCGGCCTGCGGAAGGGTCAGCTTCGCGGCCGTGGTGTTGAAGTAGTAGCGGGACGCCGCCTCGACGCCGTTCACCTGACCACCGAACCAGGCGATGTTCAGGTACGCCGCGAGGATCTCCTTCTTGGTCATCTTCTTCTCGAGGGCGGAGGCGAGCCGGATCTCCTTGATCTTGCGGGACTTCGTCTGCTCCTCGGCGGCCTCGTAGGCCGCCGTGTCGCCCGCCAGGTACGCCTGCTCCTTGAGCATGTTCTTGACCAGCTGCTGGGTCAGGGTGGAGGCACCCTGCGAGACGCTGCCGGCGATCTCGTTGACCACCAGGGCGCGGATCAGACCCTGCGGGTCGACGCCGCCGTGCTCGTAGAAGCGCTCGTCCTCGATCGCGACGATGGCGTTCTGCAGGTACGGCGACATCTTGTCGAGCGAGACCGGCACGCGGTTCTCGTCGTAGAACGTCGCGATCACCGACCCGTCGGACGCGAGCACCGTGGTGTTGGCGGCCACCTGGGTGCTGGCGAGCTCACTGGGCAGCGCATCGAACGCCTCGACCGCGTTCTTGGAGGCCAGACCTGTCGCGCCGATCGCGGGCACGGCCAGACCGGCTGCGAGGACCCCCGCCACCAGACTGGTCACCACGAAGGCGCCAAGCAGGCCCAAGACATTTCTGGGGGCAGGTGCCGACGACATGCTTCGTAGGTTAATACGAGCTGCTGTGCGATCTTCGCGATCGGGAAAGGATCTTTTCCCTGGTCGTCCGGGTGGTGGCCGACCGTTGTCAGCGACCCCGGCCCGGCTTCACGCGCTGTCCCAGCGGGTTTCGCGTGCCGTCGGCCCCCGGAACGGGCACTGAATCCACAGCGCATCCATGTATCGATCCTTGCTCTGTGTGACTCTCTCCTGACGCAACGGTAGCTTTGCGCGCCGGGCGACGTGGTCTGGATATGCCTGCCTTAAGAACCCAAAAGGGTGGCGTAACGAAATTACGGGCTGGAGCGATCCACTGGGCAGAGATGTCCGGGAAGGGCAAGTTGGACGGCGAGCTTTGAGTGTTCGCAGGTCAATGTGCTGTGACGGACCGCCCGCGTCAATGGAGACGTGGTCACTCAGAAGCACCGCCAGACGGGCAAGATGATCTCTCAATCCGGCACTATCTGTAGCGAAACGATTGCGCAGAGTAACTCATCGTCACTTCGGCCGATGCCGTTTCATCCATCCGGTCCTTATTGGCGTTGCAGATGCTCACCTACCGTCATCGCTAGAGGGGTTCGGCTCGGGGGTGAGCGTGGATCCACGGGGGTCCAGGGAGGGCCGAGGGAAATGAGTGTGACGGTGAACCAGTGGGCAACTCAGGGCGCTTGTCGGAAGAGTGACCCTGATGCACTGTTCGTTCAGGGGGCGGCACAGAACAGGGCCAAGTTGGTGTGCATGTCATGCCCGGTGAGGACCGAGTGCCTTTCGGATGCTCTGGATCACAAGATCGAGTTCGGGGTGTGGGGCGGGATGACCGAGCGGGAGCGCCGAGCGCTGCTCCGCCGTCGCCCGAACGTGCAGTCATGGCGTCGACTGCTCGAGACAGCTCGTTCGCAGCAGGTCCGGATCATCGACCTGCTCAATGAAGAAGCCGCCGTCAAGGTCGGCTGAGAGCTCCGCAGACGTTTGAACCGGGGCCCGGGCTGGACATCCAGCCCGGGCCCCCGGTTTTGCGAACGGGCCGATCAGAGGGAGAAGGCCGGCTGCCCGGACCGGGCCAGGTCCGCGCCGACTCCGCGCAGACCGTCCAGGTCGTGCACATCCTGCGGGCGGGCGGGCACCTGGGCCACCTCGACGGCGGGGTGGGCCTGCACGAACCGGCTGGCCACCGCCCTCTCCCGTTCGCTCAGGCGCATCCGGTCGGCGTGGATACGCAGCAGCCCGGCCGTCAGCGCGTGCTCACCCGCATCGTCCAGATCCTCCGCCGCTGTCAGCGCGCGTTCGGCGGAGAGTCCCTCGGCGGGCCCCGTGTGCACCCGGTTGAGCACCAGCCCGGCCAGGGGCATGCCCTCGTCCTCCAGGCGCTCCACGAAGTACGAGGCCTCGCGCAGCGCGTCGCGCTCCGGCGCGGCGACCACCAGGAACGCCGTACCCGGCGCCTGCAGCAGCCGGTAGGTGGCGTCGGCGCGCTCGCGGAAGCCGCCGAACATGGTGTCGAGCGCGGCTACGAAGGTCTGCACGTCTTTCAGCACCTGGGCGCCGAGCAGCTTCGTCATCAGGCCGGTGGCCGTGCCGATCGCCGCGGACATGACCTTGAAGTAGGCCCGCCCGCCGGCCTTCGCCGGGGCGCTGAGTACACGGATGAAACGGCCGTCCAGGAACGAACCGAGACGCTGCGGCGCGTCCAGGAAGTCGAGAGCCGACCGGCTCGGCGGGGTGTCCACGACGATCAGGTCCCAGTCGTGCTCACCGGCGTCGGCCTGGGCCCGCAGCTGCCCCAGCTTCTCCATCGCCATGTACTCCTGAGTGCCCGCGAAGGAACTCGAGAGTGCTTGGTAGAAGGGATTCTCCAGAATCTGGGCGGCTTTCTCGGCGGTCGCGTGCCCCTCGATCACCTCGTCGAAGGTGCGTTTCATGTCGAGCATCATCGCGTGCAGCGCACCGCCCGCCGAGGTGTCGACCCCGGCCACGGGCCGGGGGGTGTTGTCGAGTTCGGCCAGGCCCAGCGACTGGGCCAGCCGCCGGGCGGGGTCGATGGTGAGCACCACCACGTGACGACCCCGCTCGGCCGCGCGTACGCCCAGTGCCGCCGCGGTCGTGGTCTTGCCGACACCGCCCGAACCGCAGCACACCAGAATCCGGGTGGCGGGGTCGTCCAGCAGGGTGTCGATGTCGAGCGTCATGCCGCTCCCTGCTCACCGAGCAGCCCGGCCAGCTGGTAGAGCGCGCCGAGGTCGATGCCGCCGGCCAGGGCGGGCAGCTCGTAGGTGGGGCGTCCGAGGGAGAGCAGCTCGCCGCGCTCGTTGTGTTCCATCGCGACCCGTTCCCCGTGACCGGCTGCCTCGTCCAGCAGGGCGCTCGCCAGGGCGGCGTGCGAGGTGTCGTTGCCGGTGGCCCGGGAGCGCCGGCCCAGCCCGGCCGCGGCCAGCCCGGCCAGCACCTCGGAGCGGTCCAGCGCACCGTGGGTGGCGGCCTCCAGCGCCTCCGGTGCCAGGAAGGGCTCGCGCACCATGTTCACGAAGACCCCACCCACCGGCAGCCCGATCTGCTCGAGCTCGGCGACCGCGTCGGCCGTTTCCTGCACCGGCATCTCCTCCAGCACGCTGACCAGGTGCACCGCGGTCAGGTTCGAGCGCATCAGGGTCATGATCGAGTTCGCCTGGTTGCGGATCGGACCGACCTTGGCCAGCCCGACCACCTCCTCGTTGACGTTGAGGAAACGGGTGATCCGGCCGGTCGGCGGGGCATCCATCACCACGGCGTCGTAGACCGGACGCTCCACCTCCGCGCTGCCCTCCCGGATCGTCTCCCGGCGTCTGACCGCTTCGTAGACCTTGCCGGTCAGCAGGACGTCGCGAACGCCCGGGGCGATCGTGGTGGCGAAGTCGACGGCACCGATCTTCTCGAGCATCCGGCCGGCCCGGCCGAGCCGGTAGAACATCTCGAGGTAGTCCAGCAGCGCGGCCTTCGGGTCGACGGCCAGGCCGTAGAGCTCGCCACCGCCCGGGGCAGCCGCCACCTTCGTCTCCTCGTAGGGCAGTGGGGGCATGTCGAAGAGCCGGGCGATGCTCTGCCGTCCCTCCACCTCGGCGAGCAGGGTGCGGTGCCCACCGGAGGCGAGAGCGAGGGCGAGGGCGGCCGCAGCCGTCGTCTTCCCGGTGCCGCCCTTGCCGGTCACGATATGGAGCCGGACGCCGGGCCAGTCGGTCTCCCGTTGCCCGGCGGGAAGCGAACGGGCCGGACGTCGCCGGGCCGAGTCGGTGCGAAAACCCTGCGATGCCACGGCACCAGCGTAAACAGCCGCGGTCGCGACCGCAGGGTGACATGAGCGGTTGGGCCCGTCGGGGCGTGTCGATCCGGTGACAATCCTGCATCGCCTACCAGAACCAGGGCTGCACCCCCACTCACCTCATGGATAGGCTCACGGGCATGGTCAAGTGGGAATACGCGACGGTGCCTCTGCTCGTTCATGCGACCAAGCAGATCTTGGATCAATGGGGCGAAGACGGCTGGGAGCTGGTTCAGGTGGTGCCTGGGCCCAACGAGACAAACCTTGTCGCCTACCTGAAGCGCCCCCGAGACTGAACAGGTGACGGCGATGACTGGACGGATCGAGGCGAGGCTCACCGAGCTGGGGTACGTGCTGCCCCAGGTCGCTGCGCCGGTGGCGGCCTATGTGCCGGCGGTGCTGGACGGTGACCGGGTATACGTGTCGGGGCAGCTCCCGATGGTGGACGGTGCTCTACCACTCACGGGCCGGGTGGGCAGCGGTGGCGGTGAGGGGCTGATCAGCCCGGCTGAGGCGAACGGATTGGCCCGGGTCTGCGCGCTCAACGCGCTGGCCGCCGTGCGGTCGGTGATCGGCGATCTGGACCAGATTCGCAGGATCGTCAAGGTCGTCGGATTCGTCGCGAGCGAACCCGGTTTCACCGGTCAACCGCTGGTGATCAACGGCGCCAGCGAGTTCCTGGGCGAGGTGTTCGGCCCGGTCGGGCAGCACGCACGCAGCGCTGTCGGCGTGGTCGCGCTGCCGCTGGGGGCACCGGTCGAGGTGGAAATGGTGCTCGCTATCAACTCCTGAGGGGGTTCGGGCTGACGGCGCCGGATTCCGGCGCCGTCCCCGACTTTCACGGCACTTTCACGACACTTTCAGGACATCAGCCGCGGGCCAGCCCGCTGCTGCCCAGAACACCCCGGGTGATGGCCGTCGCCAGATCGATGACGTAGGCGGTCTGCGGTTCACCGTCCAGCACGACCAGGTCGGGGACCGGCCCGGGAGTGAAATCCGGCCCGTTCGACACGGGTTTCCGGGGTGTGCGCGCCATCGGCTCGCCGCCCTCGTCCAAGACGTCGGTGAGTTCCTGGGCCAGCAGCCGCCCCGCGGAGGCGGCCCGGAGAGCTACCCGCAGAACCGTCGAGGCCGGTACCCCGGCTTCGCGCAGGGTGCGCATCAGGTCGTACGCCTCGGGATCGACCAGCACCGATGCACCCGTGGGTGCCGGGTTGTCGTCATCACCGTCGAGACGGCGTCTTCCTCGTTCGACCGCGGTCGGCCCGGCGGCCTGCCAGAGTGCCCCCGTGGGCCCCAGGTCTTCACCCCGGGCCGCGGCGTCGATGATCATCTTGAGGGGTAGCCCGGCGTCCCGTAGCTGCCGGATGTCGCGCAGCCGGCGGAGGTGGGAGTCCTGGTAACGGGACGTCCGGCCCACCCGAGTCGGTGGGGCGAGCAGTCCCTTGGTCCGGTAGGCCCGCACATTTCGCGGTGTCATACCGGCCGCCGTGGCCAGCTCCTCGATCGTGAAAGTGTCCTGCGCCCCCATCGTCATCCCCGTGTCGGCGAGCAGAGCGCCGTCCGCCCGCGATGTAGTCCAACGCTCGTTGACACCCCGTCAAAGAGTTGATCGCTATCAGTAACCACCGTACTGCCTTCAGCCAAATGGGCATTCACCCGAGCTCCACCGAATATCGGCAGCCTGCGCAACTACGCACCTAGTGCTTCTGCTGTGCATTGCGTGGCACCCGTAGCATTTTCTTCGTGCCGAACCCACCGCACGATGTCACCGGGCCACATCCATCGTCAGGGCCGGAACCGGCTCCCGGCAACGTGCCGTGGTTCGGCGGTGCAGTGGGAGAGGAGGCCTTCTGCGTCCTCGCCGGCAATCCCGGGCCGATGACCCTGGACGGCACCAACACCTGGATCCTCTCCGCGCCCGGTTCGACCGAGGCGGTGGTGGTAGACCCGGGGCCGGACGATGAGCGGCACCTTCAGGCAGTGCTGGAGGCCGTGGCCGATCGTGGGGCCCGGGTCGTGCAGACCCTGCTGACCCACGGCCATGCCGATCACAGCGCGGCCGGGCGGCACTTCGCGCAGCTCACCGGGGCTCCCGTGCGCGCGCTCGATCCGGCCCACCGTTACGGCGGTGAAGGGCTGACCGGGGGTGACGTGGTCGAGGCGGGGGGTGTGCGACTGGAGGTCGTGGCCACCCCGGGCCACACCGCCGACTCGCTGTCGTTCCTGCTGCCGCGGTCGGGTTCACTGCTCACCGGCGACACGGTCCTGGGCCGGGGCACCACGGTGGTCGCGCACCCGGACGGGCGGCTGGACGCCTACCTGAACTCACTGGAGCGGCTGAGGGATCTTTCCGGCTCCGCGGAACTGCGGTACCTGCTGCCCGGCCACGGCCCGGTGCTGGAACAGCCCGGGCTGGTCGTCGACCGATATCTGGCGCACCGCCGGCAACGTCTGGAACAGGTGCGGGCGGCGGTGGATGCCGGGGCCCGCACACCGCGCGAGGTGGTTGAGGTCGTCTATGCCGACGTCGACCCTTCGGTCTGGCCGGCGGCCGAGCTCAGTGTCCGCGCGCAGCTCACCTATCTGGGGGGTACCACCACTGATTGAGGACGCCGTCCGGCCACCGGGGAGGGGGCCGGACGGAAGGCGTCGCAGATGCTCAGCGCGCGCGGCGCCGCATCCGTTCCACGTCCATGAGCACCACGGCCCGGGCCTCGAGCCGCAGCCAGCCGCGGGAGGCGAAGTCGGCGAGGGCCTTGTTCACGGTCTCCCGGGAAGCGCCGACCAGCTGGGCCAGCTCTTCCTGGGTGAGGTCGTGGGCCACCCGCAGGCCGTCGTCGGTGGGCCGCCCGAACCGCTCGGACAGGTCCAGCAGGGCCTTGGCCACCCGACCGGGAACGTCGGAGAAGACCAGGTCGGCGAGGTTCTCGTTGGTCCGGCGCAGGCGCCGGGCCAGAGCCCGCAGCAACTGCCGGGCCACGTCGGGGCGGCCGGTCAGCCAGGTCACCAGGTCGTCGTTGCCGAGTCCGATCAGCGACGTGTCCGCCACCGCGGTGGCGGTCGCGTTCCGCGGGCCAGGATCGAAGAGGGAGAGTTCACCGAACATCTCGCCCGGGCCCAGGACCGCCAGCAGGTTCTCCCGGCCGTCGCCGGAGGCACGCCCCAGCTTCACCTTGCCCTCGACGATCACGTACAGCCGGTCGCCGGGGTCTCCCTCATGGAAGAGCGCCTGGCCGCGGGCGACGTCGGTGGGCGCCATCGTGGCCCGCAATGCTGCGGCAGCTTCATCGTCCAGCGCTGCGAACAGTGGCGCCTGACGAACGACGTCGTCGTCCACCTGTTCCTCCTCACACGCCGCCCGATTCCGACGGCCTCATCAGTGAGGCATCATGCCCCACCCGCACGCAGTTTGCCGCACCCCTGGGTCCCGGTGACACCAGGGGCCGATGAACGGTCACCCACAGTGCGCCGATGATGCACGTCGTGGCCATGGGGCCACGGGTGGGGGCAGGCTCACGCCTACCCCGGATGCTTGCACTCCATCATGGCGGAAAGGGCTTTGAGCTGTGGAATCGGGGCTACCCCGAAAGTCGGCGCCGGACCGGAACCGGCGCCGGGCGGTGGCCGGACGGTGGCTGGACGGCTCAGGCGACCGCGCCGATCCGGTAGGCCAGGATGCCCGCCGCCTCCCCGGTGACGGCCTCGAGCATCCTCTCGTAACGGGCCAGCTCGTCCAGCGCTCCGCGCAGACGAATCAGCATGCCCCCCTCACCGGCGTGGACGT
Source organism: Kineosporia sp. NBRC 101731 (assembly GCF_030269305.1). Taxonomy (NCBI): domain Bacteria; kingdom Bacillati; phylum Actinomycetota; class Actinomycetes; order Kineosporiales; family Kineosporiaceae; genus Kineosporia; species Kineosporia sp. NBRC 101731. Next base: position 21,206 of record NZ_BSTC01000022.1, on the reverse strand, counting down.
CGGTGGGCGCGATCCCGATGAGCCGGCGCAGCCCGGCGGGCGGGTGGCAGATCGTCCCGTGAAGACCGGGAGGTGGCCGCAGCTCGTCGAGATCGGTGACGGAGGCGACGGCCAGGTCGATCCGGGCGAGGATCAGCCGCCGCCAGTGGTCGACGTCCCGCTGGGCTGCCACCAGAGCTCGGTGGTAGTCGGTGAGCTGGTCGACCGGCATGGCCGAGAACGACAGGGCGGTGAGTGGATCGGTCAGGCCCAGGGCCACCGCTTCTCCTCTCCCCGGCCGGCTGCAGAACGCAGAGGCGCGGCGTACGGCTCGAACCGGACCCGGATCTTGGGCCGGCGTTACGCATGAGTGTTCGTCGGTGGCATCGGGGCGCTTGAGCGGGCCACTGTCCCCTCACACTCCCGGGGGACCACGGTCGGGCCAGGCGTTCGGCGGATCGGGTTATGCGGGGCGACCTGCGACGATGTCTTGAGCGACCAAGTGGGTGGCATGCCCCGACCGACGAGTAGCGCTCGCGGGCCGCGCCGTTTCGGCCGTCTCTCGCGGAGATCCGGATTGTCGGTGGTGACGCGTACGCTGAGCGCGTGACGGTAGGCAATGGGCGGCGAAACGGGCAGAAGGCCGAGGTCGAGAGCCCGGTCGCGCTGACACGGCGGGCACGCAAGATCCACCGCCTGCTGACCGAGCGATATCCCGACGCGCACTGCGAGCTCGACTTCTCCAGCCCGCTGGAGCTGCTGGTCGCCACCGTCCTGTCGGCGCAGACCACCGACAAGCGGGTCAACCTCACCACCCCGGAACTGTTCGCGAAATACCCCTCCGCGGCCGCCTACGCCGGTGCCGACCGGGCCGAGATGGAAGAGATTCTCCGGCCCCTCGGCTTCTTCCGCGCCAAGACCGACTCGCTGCTGAAGCTCGGCGCACGCCTGGTCGAGGAGCACGACGGCGAGGTGCCGAAGAAGCTCGAGCAGCTGGTCAAGCTGCCCGGCGTCGGCCGTAAGACCGCGAACGTCGTGCTCGGCAACGCCTTCGGGGTGCCCGGCATCACCGTCGACACCCACTTCGGCCGACTGGCTCGCCGCTTCGGCTGGACCGCCTCGGAAGACCCGGTCAAGGTCGAGACCGAGATCGCGGCGCTCTTCCCGAAGAAAGACTGGACGATGCTGTCCCACCGGCTGATCTTCCACGGCCGCCGTACCTGCCACGCGACCAAGGCCGCCTGTGGTGCCTGCCCGGTCTCCGCGCTCTGCCCCTCGTTCGGCATCGGCGAGACCGACCCGGTCAAGGCCGCCAAACTGCTGCGCGACTCGGCCTTCACCTCGGTCCCCGCGTGACCTCCTCTCCACCGGCCTGGCTCGACCGGCTCACCGAAGCCGTCGCCGACCCCCGGCACCACCCGGCCCTGGGCACTATGACCCCGCCCGGGCCCGATGCCCGGCACTCGGCGGTGCTCGTGCTCTTCGGTCAGGGCGAGAACGGCCCCGACGTGCTGCTCACGCAGCGCGCGGCCACGCTGCGTTCGCACGCCGGCCAGGTCGCCTTCCCGGGCGGGCGCGTCGACCCGGGAGATGCCGGCCCGGCCGCGGCCGCCCTGCGCGAGGCCCAGGAAGAGGCCGGGGTCGATCCGGGAGAGGTGCTGGTGCGGGCCGAGTGCGCCGAGCTCTTCCTCAACGTCACCAACTTCCGCGTCACCCCGGTCATCGGCTGGTGGCAGCGCCCTTCCGCCCCCGTGCCCGGTGACCCCGGCGAGGTGGAACGGGTCGTCCGGGTGCCGCTGGCCGAGCTGACCGACCCGGCCAACCGGTTCGTGACGCACTTCCGCGACCGCCGGGCCGGTCCCGGGTTCGAGGCGTCCGGGCTCTTCGTCTGGGGCTTCACCGGTGCGGTGCTGAGCTGGATGCTGGGCCTCGCCGGGCTCGAAGAACCGTGGGACCGCACCCGGATAGTCCAGGTTCCCGAGCAACAGGTTCGCCTTTCGGCGCGTCAGGAACTGCGCAGGGATCTCATCGAACAACAGGGCCTGAGCGTGCACGACACGTCCGGGCCGGACGAGGTGGAAGTTCCATGATCGACATCATCCTGGTGCTGATCATGCTCGGCTATGCCATCTCCGGCTTCCGTCAGGGACTGGTCGTGGGCGTGCTGTCGCTCGGCGGATTCGTCGGCGGGGCAGTATTGGCCATGTTCGTGGTGCCGCAGCTGGTCACCGGCCTCGACCCGGGCACGCAGCGCTCGATCATCACGCTGCTCGCGGTCATCTTCACCGCCTGGGCGGGCCAGTTCCTCGGCGCCCTGCTCGGTGGTCGCATCCGTCAGGCGGTGCCCGAGGGCGGTGCCGTCGCGATCGCCGACCACATCATCGGCGCGGCCGCCGGGGTGCTGGCCGTGGCGCTGGTGCTGTGGTTCGTCGCCGGCGCCGTGCGTGGTGGGCCGTCCGAGCAGCTGTCCCGCACGGTCGCCGGGTCCAAGGTGATCCGGTACATCGACGACCTGGTGCCGACCCAGCTCATCGGCGTGGCCGACCGCTTCCGCGACGTCGTCGGTTCCAGCAGCTTCCCGCGGGTGTTCGCGGGCGTGGAGCCGGAAGACATCACCCCGGTCACGGCACCTGACCAGGCGCTGGTGAACAGCGAGGCCGTGACCAAGGCCCGCCGGGCGGTCGTGAAGATCACCGGTGAGGCCAACAGCTGCGGCCGGGGTCAGGAAGGCAGCGGCGCCGTGATCGCCCCGCAGCGGGTGGTCACCAATGCGCACGTGGTGGCCGGTGTGGCAGAGCCGCGGGTGCAGGTCGGGGGCAAGGGCACGGTCTACGCCGCGCGCGTGGTGTCGTTCGACCCGATCCGCGACCTGGCCGTGCTGGCGGTGCCGAGGCTGCGGGTCGCACCGTTGTCGATGACCGGCGACCTGGAGCGGGGTGACGACGCGGTGGTGGTCGGCTTCCCGAACGACGGGCCGTTCAAGGTCTCCCCGGCGCGGATCCGCTCGATCGTCCGGGCCAGCGGTGAAGACATCTACGGCAACGAGGGCGCGGTGCGCGAGGTCTACTCGCTCTACGTCAACGTGCGTCCCGGTAACTCCGGCGGCCCGGTGCTCGACCCGTCCGGCAACGTGGTCGGCGTGGTCTTCGCCAAGTCGCTCGACGACGCCGACACCGGCTACGCCCTGACGATGGACGAGGCCCGCGACGCGATCAAGACCGGCGCGGCCCAGACGAAGCGGGTCAGTACCGGCAACTGCGCCAGCGGCTGAGCAACTTCGTCGGTGGCTGAGGAGCCCTCACAAGCTCTTCAGCCACTCCAGCAATGCTTGCGTGACTCGCTCGGGTGCCTCTTCGGGCAGGAAGTGCCCGGCCCCGGGTACCAGCTCGAAATTCAGGGGCCCGGTCACCTGGCGGTGCGAGGCGAGAATGCTGGGCAGCAGCACGAACGGGTCTTCCTCGCCGTGCAGACTGAGCGTGGGCACGGTGATCGGCTCGTTCACCGAGGTGGAGAACCGGCGGCCGTCGCGGCGTGGCACTGACCGGAAGGCCCAGCGGAAGTACTCCATGGCGCTGTGTGCCACGAACGGCACCCGGATGGCCCTGCGGTAGACGTCCAGGCTCTCCTCGTCGGGGAACCCGCCCGGTCCGGACCAGTCGCGCAGCACATCGCCGACCAGGTCTTCCCGGGCCAGCCGGCGCTCGGGGCGCATCGGCATCTGGAACTCGAGCACTCGTCGCCAGGCACGGCGCTGCCGGGGGTTACGGGTCAGCGCGCGGCGCATCACCAGCGGATGACCCATCGACAGGGCGGCCACGGCACGCGTCTGCTGCGGGGCCAGACCGGGCATCGACCAGGCCAGCCAGCCGCCCCAGTCCTGCCCCACGATCACGGCCTCGACCTCGCCCAACGCCTTGATCACTCCGGCCACATCGGTCGCCGAGGTCATCGTGTCGTACCCGCGTGGGGGTTTGTCCGATGCGCCGTAACCCCGCAGATCCATGGCCACGGCGCGGTATCCGGCGTCGGCCAGAGCGGTCAGCTGATGCCGCCAGCTCCACCAGAACTGCGGGAAGCCGTGCAGCAGCAGTACGAGCGGACCCTCACCGGCCTCGGCGACGTGGAAGCGGGCGCCGTTCGCGGCGATGAACCGGTGGGTCCAAGGACCGCGGATCAGGGTGTCCGCGGAATCGACATAGAGCGCGCCCGCCGGTTCCAGAGCGGGGCGCGCGGGTACGGACTGTTCGGGGGAGGGCTCGGAGTCGTCGGCCCGGCGAAGCCTCACCGGGCAAATGGTGTCACGACCGGACACTGCCCTTCACCGCGGCGATGGTCTTCTTGGTCGAGGCGATCGAGCGCTGCGGCGGCTTGATCTTCTTGACCTGGAGGAATCCCAGGAAACCCAGCAGCCCGGCGAGCAGCAGCAGCGCCACGGTGACGACCAGGAAGGCCAGCCAGGCGGACAGCCCCGCGGCGACCAGGGCGAAGCCGATTGTGACGATCAGTGTGATCGAGGCCAGGAAGGCCAGGTACCCGGCCGCCCCGAACAGGCCGCCGCCCACGGCACCCCGCTTCACGTCGGCCATGATCTCGGCCTTGGCCAGCGCGACCTCGTAACGGACGAGTGCGGAGAGGTCCTCACTCGCCTGCGATACGAGCTGACCTATCGTCCGTTCCTCGGCCATCAGCAACTCCTGCTTCATGTTCGTCACGGCCGGCCGCCGCAACCTGATGAGCCTATTGGACCGGTACGGGTTTGCGCCGGTCAGGACCGCACCCGAGACGTCCATCGGTAGCCCGGACGGGCGCGCGAGCCCCGCACGTCGTCCTCAATGACCGGTGACCCGGTCCACCTCGGCCGCCAGGGCCCGGCGCGACAGCACCTTCTCACCGGGAAAGAACTCGGTCACGACGTCGCCGTGCTCCAGCTCCCAGGTGCCCACCACGCGTCCGCCGGAGAGGATCACCGGGGCGATCCAGCCCGCCGCCCGGCTGATCCGATCGCGGTGCTCGGCGGGGAGCATCCAGGTGTCTTTCGTGGTCGCGCCCAGCACGTAGGCGTCGAACGGGCCGAGCAGATGCACCGCCCGGCTCGGCTTCGTCGCGGCGAGTTCGTCGGCGTGCTCACTCAGCACGAACGCGCTCTGCCCGTCCACCGAGACCTCGGTCAGCCGGTCGCCCATCCCCGTGAACCAGCTCCGCAGCATGCTCTTGCGGGTGACACCGCGGATCAGCCAGTTGTCGAAGGTCGTTGCCGGGGCCGGTCCGAAAGCGCCCAGGTAGGTAGTGATCACCGAGGGCGCCGCGTCGTCTGGGGAGGGCAGCCCGGACCAGCCGGGAATCAGGGCGGACGGGGTGGTGAAAGTGATGCGGGAGCCACGCGCCGGCCCGTGGCACAAAGCTCCCTGCCAGGCCAGGGGTTTGAGCAGAGCGCCCCACCCAGAACGAAGTTCGGTCTCCAGGTCGGCGAAACGGCTCTCCGCGACGAGACACGTCACCAGTTCGTCGCGGGTCATGGGGTTGCCGTCACCGAGGAGCTCCCGCACCGCCTCGGCGAGCTGGTCGATCTCGTCCGGTGTGGCGCCGAAGGTTTTCTGCCAGCTAGGTTTTGTCCAGGTGCGGGAGGCCGCGAGCAGCGACAGCACATCGGCCAGCTGGCTGCTGTGGCACAGGTGCAACGTGCCACGCATCGCCCAGGTCCTGATCAGTGCGTCGTTCTCGGGAGAGGCGGCGCCGGGAGTCTGCTGCCGCGTGGCGATCGAGGTCTCCGCGGCTGACGCCACCTGGCTCTGCACTCCGCCGAGGCGCCGCACGATGTCGGCCCGGGAGACATTTTCCCGCGGGCTCAGGAACTGTCGTTCCAGACGCCAGGCCAGGGCCTGATCAGCGGTGATCCTCATGTTCCGATTCTGCTGAGGGACGCGGCCGCCGCACAATCGGGAATCGGGCGAAGAACGCACTGCTGGATGCACCGGCCCGAGGCGTCGGATTGCTGATGGACGCGGGTGTCCTGCGTATTCACGGCACCCGCGTTCGCTGGTTGGCTCGGGAGGGTGACGAGCTCAGAACTGAAGATCCTTGCCGAGCATGCTGCCGAGACCGAGGCCCAGGGGCGCCCGGTGGCGGAGAGTGTCGAGGCCGTGCGGGCCGATCTCACGCTCAGCCGGGGCGCCGGGGCCGTGACCACGGTGCGGCGGCTCGCCGAGCTGGCGTCGGCCTGCCCGTCGACCAGCTGGAACGTGGGCACGAACGCGGTGACGAAAACCCTGGCGAAGAAAGCTTTCGGGGATGCGCTGCCCGATGGGTTCGATCAGGTGCAGGCCTGTGGCACGGGGGTTCCCTCCGGGCGGGCAGAACGTGGTGCCGACGGTGTGCGGGTGACGGGTTCCTGGAAGAGCGTGTCCGGTTGTGAGGACGCGACCTGGGCCGGGGTCGGTGTGCTCGACGCGGACGTCTTCTCGATAGCCCTGGTTCCCACGGCCGAGCTGAAGGTGCTGCACACCTGGGACATGGCCGGGATGCGAGGTACCGGGAGCCACACGCTGGTTGCCGACGGCGTGCTGGTGCCCGAGGAACTCATCGCTCCGATGCCGCTGCCCGGCCCGCTCTCGGACCGGTTGTACTTCGGTCTCACCGTGCTGGCGCCGGTGGTCGGGGCCACGCGGGGTGCGCTCAGCGTGATCGAGGACCTGTTCGCGTCGGACCGTAAGCCCTATATGACCGCGTACACGCGGATGGGGGAGTCGTCCGGAGCCCGGTACTGGCTGGCCGAGGCGACCCGGCTGACGAACCGGGCCGAGCAGGCCATGCTGGCCGTGGCTGCACTGGTCGATTCCGAGGACATACCCGAAACCGATGGCCCGCGACTGGTGCGGGAACTGGCGGAGGCGTCCCGGGACTGCCGCGCGGCCGTCGAGCTGATGCTGGACCTGGGGGGAACCCGCGGTTTCGCGAAATCCAGCACGCTGCAGAGGTTCTGGCGTGATATCGCGGTGGCCGGGCGGCATCCGATCCTGAACACGTACCTGGCGGCCGAGCGGTCCGAGGCGGTGCTGGCCCCGGCCTGACCAGCGCGTGTGCCCCGGGTGCTTGTGGCCCGGGCGGCGACTCGTGGGAGTGTCACCCACGTCGTCCGTGATCATGTAAACCTTCCCTGTCGGCTCTTGTTCGAGCGAGAGTGAGGACGCGGTCGGTCCAGGTGGTTATCGGCCTAGAATCGCGGGCATGGACCTGGTCAGTGTGGCTCTGGGCGGTGCCCGGATCGGCGAGGCCGGTGCGCGCTGGTTCGGTGGTTCGCGCGGCTGGGGCATGCGGTTCGACAGCTTCGAGGGAATCGGCTTCCACGCGGTACTTTCCGGATCGGCGTGGCTGATCGCCGCCGCCGGCGAGCCCCAGTTGCTGAACGCCGGTGACATCGTGCTCATCCCCAGCGGTGCCGAGCACGGCCTCAGTCTGCGGCCCCGTATGCTGCGTGAGCTGCCGCTGATGAAGCTGGAGGCGCAGGCCCCGCCACCGCCCTCGAGCACGTTCGACATCGAATGCCTGTGCGGCGCCTACCGCCTGGGGCGTGGCCACCTGCACCCGTTCCTGCGCAACCTCCCCGACCTGATGGTGGTCTCGCCCGACCCGGCCCAGCATCCGGAACTGTCCGCACTGATCACGGTGCTGGGCCGGGACATCAGCGAGCGTCAGGCCGGCACCAGCCTGACCCGCACGGCCCTGATCGACCTGATCCTGGTGCACGCGCTGAGAGCCTGGCACGAGCCCCTGTTCGAGATCGACGACGCCGGGATCGCGGCAGCTTTGAGCGCGATCCACGACAACCCCCAAACCCCCTGGACCGTCGACCAGCTCAGCGCCCGGGCGGGGCTGTCCCGCACGGCTTTCGGTCGCCGGTTCGTGGCCCAGACCGGCACCTCCCCCATGGCCTACCTCACCACCCAGCGCCTGACCCGGGCCGCGCAGTTGCTGTGTGACACGGACACGCTGCTGGCCGGGATCGCAGGTCAGGTGGGGTATTCTTCGGAGTTCGCTTTTTCCAATGCTTTTCGACGGGAGTTCGGGGTTTCGCCGGGGCGGTACCGGCGTGAGCATCAGCGGGTGCTGGGATTAGCACTCTGAGAGCGATGATGTCTGGACCGCTCAGACCGCGCGAAGGCCGATCGGGAGGAAGAGACTGTTGTGCCGGGCGTCGGAGAAGCCGGCGATGCTGGCGACCTCTGCCGGGCTGAGCCCACGACTGCTCAGGCTCTGACCAATTGCCTGGGCCAGGGCGGTTACTTCGGGGGCGATTTCATCACTGCCGGGTTCGCGGGTTCTCCAGCCCTTGGCGCTGAGCAGTTTGTAGGTGCTGGTTCGCTGCGTGGGGCTCAGGAGGTCAAGCTGGTAGGCCCGCTCGACCAGCGCCTGCATGGAGACGCCGTACTCACGTTTGAGGTCGAGCAACCGCCCGAGCTTCAGGTTGCGCAATGAGGGTCGCACCAGCTCCGCCGGCATGAGGAACTCGGCCGCGAAGGCATTCGCCTCGGCTTCAAGATCATCGCTCCCCAGAGTATTGGAATGCAGCACCAGGTGTCCGAGCTCGTGGGCCATGCGCTGGCTCACCTGGCTGCTTTTTCTCCGATGGGTCATCAAGAACCGACCCACGGCCTTGCCGGACGCGATCCAGGCCGCGCCGGTCTTTCACGAGCGCCGGCTCCGGATTTGTCCTGACCTCGACTTGTAGGTAGGTCGCGGAGCCCGAGAGGTTCCACCGGCTGCAACCACGCAGAAAAGCCCGAGATCAGGGTTCTGATCTCGGGCTTTGCCTGAGCCACCTATCGGACTCGAACCGATGACCTGCTCATTACGAAACCGCGCCTAAAGTGCGTCCTGAACTGCAGAAACCCGCCGTTGCTTGTCAATGGGGGCAAAAACGGGGCAGGGAGCGTTCTCTTCTAATTGGCGCAGCCATGGGGGGCTACTCGTCGACGCTTAAACTGATCGACCAGTGCGCGGCTGGATGGAGACGGTGGTCGCAAAAGATCAAGGTGTCGGCCCTCCCTTCCGGGCCCGTCTCGGCCGTAGGATCGCTCCGCTCGGCCAACGCTTTAGGCAGTACACAAGACAGGGGACGGTGGATGCTGTGGCACCCTACGAGATAGAAGAAGTGCAAGCTTCCTCATTTGAGGATTGGATTAGAGAAGTCCTCGTTAGCAGCAAGCTGCTGCACGAACAATGGAACGCTTCAGAGAATGACACGCATCCGTTGAAGATTTTGGCATTAGCTTCCCTTGAAGCATTAGATAGATTTTGCGAAATTGCAGATCCTGGGCTGTTAGTAACCCTACCGGAGAGGCAAATGCTTGCGGCAATCAAAATTAATCCAGAGAAGGAAGTTGGTAGTTTGGCTTCGCATCCAAGTAGTATGCATACCCCGCAATTGGCTATAATAAACTTAGCATTGGATGAAATCTCTCCGACGGCCGAGGATGACAAAATCCTGTTGTGGACGCTTTACCTATGCAGGGCTCTCAAAAGTCTCACGCCTAACCGGCGTACGCAGTATGCATTCTCAGTCTCAGTCGCAGTTAAGGGCGATCCTCTTAGTGTGGCCAGGGGCCAAGATTTGAACGATCAATGTCAGCGGATAATTGAGATGGCGGAGACTCTTGCTCGTCCAGAAGAGATCCGACTTCTTTCCACTCTTGCGGAGGCCAAGGAAGCAGCCCGGGACGCTAAACGTGCTGCTGGCGATTCGGGCCTGGCCGGGATGGCGGAATACTTTCAGAAGTTTGCAGGAGAGGAAAGGAAGAGGGCTTTCAAATGGCATGCCGCGGCAGTAGTTCTCGTTCTGGCCGTGACAATTTTCGGAATTTGGGAGATTTTAGCTCGCCCGGATGAAGGTTCATGGACATCTGCATTGCACAAGTATTTCATTTTTGCCCCGCTCGTGGCTTTGGCTTTCTACTTCGCTAGGCAGGGATCACGCCACACAAACGCAAGTAGTGAGTCGGCAAAGATTGAAGTGCGCCTAAATACCATCCGTGCTTACACTGCCGAGATGACGCCTGCTGAGCGTGCACGCCTGCTCGCGACTTTTGGAGAGACTCTTTTTCGATCCGAACCCCTGGAGAGCAAGGCTGCACCGACGGAATCCGAAGTCGATTTGCTTAAGATGCTTGTTGAACGCTTGGTTCCTGATGGGAAATAATTACTTGCCGAACAGAAGATTTGGGGGTAATTCCCCTTTGTTGATTCCCTGCTAGTTTGGCAGTAGTACATTGATCCCATGGGGTCACAAGGGAGGTTTCTCGTCTTCGACCCTCGGTGGTGCTTCAAGTCCCAACTCGCTGAAAAGTTGCTGGGTTAAATTCTCGTAAGCAAGTGTCACCTTCTTTACTGTCATGTAAAGGTCGCGTAGCTCGGTCCTCATAAGCTCTGGAAGCGATTCATCTTCAGTGTTGATAAGGTCAAATGTTCGCTGGGCTTCTCTGCCATAAACTTCCAGGCTGAACGGGTAGGAATCGTCCTTGTCGCGACACGTCAGTGTGTATGTAAATTTCTCGAGGGTGGCAAAGAACTCATAGTCGCTGTCTTCTTCAGGATCCCATATGATCTTTTTGTCTTTAACCAACTGATGGAGTCGGTTGATGAGGGCAAGGCGCTGGTTGGTTGTTAATGCTTGCATCAGTTTTCGCGCCCCATTTCAATTGCTACCAATGTTGAAATTCCAGATAAGTTGCTAGATAGTCCGGCTACTTTGGATCTGAAGTTCTTAGTCATGCCTTTTACCCCCGCCTTGGCGGACGCGTCCGCGATAGCGACCTTGGTCTCGGCTGCCTTGCCGGCGGCGTCTTTCAACTCTTTTGCCAGGGTGGCATGTTGCGGGTGGCGATCGAGGAGATTGGCGATTTCCACGGCAGTATGTGAATAGGCCATTAATGCACGCATGGCCAAGCGTGCGTCATTATCGAATACGGCTACATCGAGATCGTTTTCCGATAGTCGCAACTGAGGTAGGAGCGTCAGTAGGTGGTTTAAGGCCATTCGTTTTTCTGTGCGCTCAATCGCGGATCGCGTTGCGATGCTCGCGTTCTTGGTGCGGGTGAGTTGCCAAATTGTCACGGCGAATCCTACAACTGAAAGGATTAGGCCGGAGATTCCAATCCAATCCCAATCCTTGATAGCGCCCCCTCGCATTTGGCCCGGCTGTTCATGAACCGCGGCGATCAACCTGCTGCGAAGCTCAGAGTAACAGGAAGTAACTGTCCGTGTGAAAATGCGATGCTAATCGTTGGGTTCCGCCCATCGGTTGCGGGCAGCTCGTTCGGCGATCAGAGACCCCGGCCGCGTCCGGCGCTGGTAAGCCATCAGCGCGGACGCGGCCGGAGCCTTCTTGCCGTGACGCGGCTCGACGGAGGGTGGTCAGTCGCGTCACGATGGTTGCCCCCACGGCGCCAGGACTCTTGGGTTCACCGGTGCGGTGGGGGCGGTTGGTCGGGCAGTCCGGTGGTGGGTGCGAACCGGTAGCGGACTGCCCTGCCTGCTGGTCGCCGTCCGGGGCAGGGGAGCACCTGACCCCGGACGGCGACGCTTCCCCTGCACGCCTTCGTGGCCACGCCCCGTACGAGGCCGGCGGACAGGGGAGTCTTTGGGTTACTCCAGCGGTGAGACATAGGCGTAGGCCGGGACGCTCTGGCCGTCGCCGAAGGTGTGCTTGATCGCGGCGATGCGTTCCCACCCGAGTTTTTCGTAGGTCCGGATGGCCGCCTTGTCCTTGGCCATCACGTCGAGCACCGCGCGCCGGCCGAGCTTGCGGGCAATCTCAGTGGCTGAGTCGGTGAGCCGCGCGCCTAGCCGTTCCCCGCGTGCTTCAGGCGCGATGAACAGCCGGCCGAGCACCGCGATGGCATCCCGTGGTTCGTCCTCGCGCTCGGCCCACTCGGTCGCGGCGGCGTCGGCGTCGGTTGGGTAGCTGAGCATGACGTGGCCCACGACCTGGCCGTCTTTCTCGGCGGTGAGTGCGGCTAGCTCGTTGTCGGACTTGAGCCAGGCGATGGGGTCGGCGACGCCTTCGACGGGGTAGCCGTCGAGTTCGTGGACGCGGACCAGGAGATCGCCCAGGGCGGGGAGGTCATCGGCGGTGCGGGGGCGGATTCGGGATGTGGGGTTGTCTGCCATGTCGCGTGATCAGTCCTCTACAGCCATCGAGTAGTCGAGCCCGGTCAAATCCGAACGCATGATGAAGTTCGTTACCTCGAAAGGTTTTCCGTCCTGGTCGATGCCGGTGTGGACGACATCGAGGACGGGGACGCCAGGTGGAGTGTGCAAGATCTGTGCCTCATCGGGGCGGGGCATCCGGGCAGAGATTTCTTCCCGGACGTTGGTGATCTGGTGGCCGAGCTCGGCGAACCGGGCGTAGATGCTCCCGGTGCCGGTCTTGGCGTCGGTGGCCAGGACGGATCCTTCGACGATCGTCCACGGGATGTATGTGATGCCGATCTGAACGGGCACATCGTCTGCGTAGTAGTGGTTTACGCGTTGGACAACGGATTCGGTGTGGGGGTCGACCGCGAGGCGTTCGGCCACGATGGCCGGCGGAATGACGCGGCTGATGTTGGGCACGTCCACCCGCACGGTCTTGCCTTGCTTGAGTGCTTCGGCCCGGAAGGGTGAGAGGCCGGTCTCTCGACGCGTGCTCTCGCTGTAGCGCTCGGCTCCGAGGCGGATCATCTTGACCTGCTTGCGCACGTACGCGCCGCTGCCGTGGCGCACGTCGACCAGGCCTTCGGTGGCCAGGATGTTGACCGCCTCGCGAGCCGTGTTGCGGGCCGATCCGTAGGTGGAGGCCAGGACACGTTCGGAGGGCAGCTTGTCGCCCTCCTGGTAGGTGCCGTCCGCGATAGCCCGACGCAGGACGTCGGCGATGCGACGGCTGGGGGGCTGTTCGCGCTGCGTACTCATGGGTGGTTGACCTCTCCGTTCGGTCCCGGGATCGGGAGTCTAGGACATCTGGCTCAAGCCACTTGTTGACGTGCGCCCCGCCGTGTCGCTATAACTGGCTCAAGCCACTTAGTGGCTTAAGCCAGTTGCTCAACGGAAGGGGACCGCCGTGCATTCCTGGAGATCATTGAACGGGCCGAGCCGCCGCGAGCTGCGGCTGATCGAGGCCGAATGGCCTCTGATCGCAGCTGAAATCGCTGTGGTCGACGCTGAGATCGCGATGGCCGTCACCGGTGACGAGGGCTCGGAACTGGCTCGTCATCGACTGGACCAGGCCGTAACTGGCGCAACCGAGCTGAGGCACCTCATGTCCGCCGAGCCGCTCAACTGGCTCAACGGTGGACCACTTGGCGGTGCGGCATGAGTACAGCAAGCACGCATATCCGCAGTTCACACGCCCGACACGCCCCGCCGGTCCTGCGCCGGATTGGCGCTGGTCTTCTGGCCTCGGTCATCACGGCCGTTCCGACCACGCTCACGCTGCGAGCCATCGCGGGGGAGAGCGCACACACGAATAGCCCGGTGTCGCGGGTGGTGGAGTCCCGGTGCGTTGACGGGCTGATCCGCCAGGGCATCGACACCGGCCGCCCGGACGGGTTGCTGCTGGCCAAGACCACTGAGGTGAGCTGCTGATGAGCATCCCCAACGCCAAGCGCCCGGATGAGTTCGCCGATCTGGCCGCCGAGGCGATCCGGAGCCTGAACCACCTCACGATCGGCGGCACCGGATACCGCGAGGCGCACGAAGTGGACGCCGTGATCGCCCACCTGATGGCGACCGTCCACGGCATGGAGCAATCCATCGCCCACGTCATGCGGTGGCTGCACGCCGCCTACGACGGCGGTCGACTCGCCCACGACGCGGACCTCGACCTGAAGGCGTCCATCACCCAGGTTTCTGACGCCCTGATGCGCTCCGGTGCCCGCCTGGACCGGCTCGACGACGGCCTGAACGACGTGCGCCGCGTGACCGCGCACCTCAAGACGATCACCCCCGGCAAGGGAACGGAGCACTGAGCATGAGCACGACGGACACCGCCACCGACCCGAGCGAGGCTCACAGCGGCACGCCACGCCGCGCCTGGCCGGTACTGCTGCTGGCTCTGCCCGCGTTCGTGGCCATCTGGTCCGGCTGGGTCGAGCTCGGCCGGCTGACCGGTTTCGGCCCGGTGGCCCCACTGCCGGGTATCTGGGACGAGGCCCGGATCAACACCGCCATCACCCTGCCGATCGGCGTGGAGACCTACGCCGCGTACGCCATGTACGTGTGGCTCGGCATGAACGTCAGCAACCGAGCCCGCACGTTCGCCCGCTGGTCAGCCATCGGCTCCCTGTGCCTGGGCGCGGCCGGCCAAGTCGCCTACCACCTGATGGCAGCCGCCGGGATGACGCACGCGCCCTGGCCCATCGTCGCCCTGGTCGCCTGCCTGCCCGTCGCCGTGCTCGGCATGGGCGCGGCACTGGCTCACCTGGTCACGGAAACGCCGGAAGTCTCCCCGGCCGAGACCGCACAGGAGGCTCCCGACCAGGAGCCCCACGCGACGATCGAGGACGCCGACCAGCTACCGAGCTGGACCGAGGCTGACATCGCGAACCGGGCTGCACTGGTGAACGGCAATGACCAGGGCGACGTGACCGATCTGCGTAAGCGTCGGCCGGCCCGGCCCCGCCAGAGCAACGCCGACAAGGCCGTGGCTCTGCGCGAGAAGCACCCGGAATGGACGTACGCCCGCATCGGCAAACAGCTCGGCGTCACCGAGCGGACCGTCAGCCGCTACTTCCGCCCGGCCACCGAGACCACGGCCACCGACGTCGTCGAGTCCGGCGACATCCAGCCCGACATCCGGCCCCTGGCCGCCTGACACCCCACTACACGACGTGACCCGCCCGGCCCCGCATCGGGCGGGTCACCCCACCCCGGGAACTACCGCACCACCTTGGAAGGGGAACCACGGATGAGCACCGCCCCCGCATACGGAACACCCGAACCCGACGACCACGACGCGTCCACCCGTAACGCCGACGTGGTGGACCTGGCCGCCGCCCGCGCCCGCAACACCACACCCGACACCCGACCCGACAGCGTGCCGGACACCCGACCGGACACGTCCCCGGACACCGAACCCGACACCGCACCGGACACCGATCCTCCGATCGAGGGCACGATCGTGGCCCCCGGCACCGGCCCGGACGCGGTGCTGGTCGACAGCCCGCAAGCACAGCGCCGCGCCGGGTGGAGCCTGGCCGGAATGCGTGAGGCCGAGCGTCGTCCCGTGGTGCCGACCTGGCTGCGTTCTCGCACCGAGTTCACGGCGAACACCGCGTGGGCGGCCGGCCTGGCCGGACACACCCTCGCCTACCACTGCGTCCGTGTGCCCAAGTACAGCGCCCGTCTGGCGTTCCGCGCCCCGCGCGGTGCGGCCCGGCTGGTCAGCCGGTACTCGCGCTGGTGGTTCGACATGGAAGGGGAGCCGGTTCGGCAGTCGATCGTCCGGGCGGCCACCACACGTCCGGACGAGGCGCGCACCTATGAGCGTCTGTCGAGTCAACGAGACCGCCGGGTGAGGTGGCGCTCGATCGTCACGGCGATGGTCGCCGGCCTGAGCCTGGCCACCCTGATCGCTGCGTTCCTGGTTCCGGCCTGGCTATTGTGGTCCACGATCGCCGTGGCCGTGATCCTGCTCGGCATCATCGGTGCGCCGGCTGATCGTCCTCTGCTGGACACCGCCGTGATCCGGACCGAGGTCACGCCGCTCACCTCCGATCAGGTCGTCGAGGCGCTGAGCCGGTTGCGGATCGTGGACATCGACCGGGCGATGGCCAAGGGAGATACCGGACGCGGCTGGTTCGCCGCACCGATCACCCGCGAGAACGGCGCCGGATGGCGGGCCGACATCACGCTCCCGCCCGGTGCTTTGGCCGCTGAGGTGGTCGAGAAGCGGGAGAAACTTGCCGCTGCTCTGGCCCGGCCCCTGGGGTGTGTCTGGCCGGAGGTGAACGCCGACGTCCACCCGGGCCGCCTGGTCCTGTTCGTGGCCGACCGGGACATGTCCAAATCCCGGCAGGCCGCATGGCCGCTGCTCAAGGCCGGAAAGGTCGACCTATTCGAGCCGTTCACGATCGGCACCGACCCCCGGGGCCAGGTCGTGGCGCTCACCCTGATGTTCGCGTCAATGATCATCGGATCGGTCCCGCGCATGGGCAAGACGTTCACGCTGCGGCTGATTCTTCTGGCCGCGTGCCTGGACCCCCGGGCGAAGGTACTGGCGTTCGACCTCAAGGGCACCGGCGACCTGTCGGCCACCGAACCGGTGGCACACCGGTACCGGGCGGGGGATGAGGACGAGGACATCGCCTACGGCCTGGCTGCCATGCGCGAGCTGCGCACCGAGCTACGCCGCCGCACCAAGGTGATCCGTGACCTTCCCCGCGACATCTGCCCGGAGAACAAGGTCACGCCCGACCTGGCAGACCGCAAGAGCCTCGGGCTTGAGCCCATCGTCGCCGGTGTGGACGAGTGCCAGGTGTGGTTCGAACACTCCCAGTACGGAGGCGAATTCGAGGAAATCTGCGTCGACTTGATCAAGCGCGGCCCGGCCGCCGGCATCAGCCTGATCCTGGCCACACAGCGTCCCGACGCCAAGAGCATCCCGCCGGGCATCAGCGCGAACGCCGTGCTGCGGTTCTGCCTCAAGGTCATGGGATGGCGCGAGAACGACATGGTGCTCGGCGATTCCATGCACGCCGCCGGTATCGCCGCAACGATGTTCTCCCGCCGCGACCGGGGCATCGGCTACCTGGCCGGTGAAGGCGACGACCCGGTCATCGCCCGCACGCACTACATCGACGGCGTGGCCGCCGAACAAGTCGTGGCCCGCGCCCGGGCCATGCGCGAGAAAGCCGGAACACTCACCGGCTACGCCCTGGGCCAGAACCTCAACACCGACGCCATCCGCCGCGACACCCTGCTCGACGACATCGCCCTCATCCTCACCGATTCCGCCCCCAACGCCTGGTCCGAAGTCGTGGCCGAGCGCCTGACCGAGCTACGGCCCGAGGTCTACCCCACCCTCACCAAGGAACAGCTCACCGCCGCCCTCAAGCCCTACGGCGTCGTCACCCGCCAGGTCTGGGGCACCGACGCCGACACCGGAGAAGGCGCCAACCGTCGCGGACTCAAGCGCCCCGACATCCTCAAGGCCATCACCAAACGTGACCGCGACAAGCAATAACCCGCCCCTCAAAGGGCTGAAACCTGCCGCTAGGTCTAGCACCTAGCCCCGCTAGACCTAGCGGCACCGCTAGCACCACAACCCGATCCTGATCAGCGCGCTAACACCTAGCAGCGCTCCCCTCACTGCGCCCAAAAACAGCCCGTGGAGGCAAAAAGTGCACAGCCCCGCCGCGCTAGTCACCCTCGCAGCACTCGGTTACGCAACGTACTACCTCCTGGCCTGCGCCACGTTCCCGTTCGCAGCCTGCCGACGCTGCCACGGCTCCGGAAAACACCACAACCCCTTCGGCGCCGGCCACCGCCTGTGCCGCCACTGCGCCGGAACCGGCCGCCGCGTACGCCTCGGTCGCCGGATCTACGAGTACTTCTCCCGCGAGCACCGCCGGGGCCTGCCCGGCGACCCGAGGCCGCGCCGATGAACCGCGTAAGCCGCTGGGGAACGCATCGGCCGGCACCCCGCCAAGACCTGCGCTGGGACTCACCCGAGGCCACCCGCTGGGACGTGCTGAACATCGGCTACGACGCCGGCATCCGCGACGCCCTCCGGCGCGGCATCGAAATCGGCCGAGCCCAGGTCGAGGCCGAACACGCCGCCCTGTGGCGGGAAGTCCAACTCACCTGCGACGCCATCGCCAACCGCCCCGGACCACTCGGCCACACCGCCCGCGAGAAGTGGCTACGCCAACGCGCGGACCAACTCGACCACGATCCGGGTCTGACCGGCGAACAACTCCGCGAAAAGGCGGCCAAGTCCTGGGGGATGCCCTATCGGCCACTTCGCGCGATCCGAGAGGCAGGCACGCCGCCGAGCCGTGCGGAGGCCGCTTGAACTGCTCTGTCGCTACTCCGCGTCGCTCTGGCTCTTCTTTCGTGTGGTGTAAGCGATATAGCAGTAGATGAGGCCGAGCGCGGTAACAACCGCACGAATGACAGCTTGCCGGGTCCACCCGTTGGCAATCAGTTCATTCAGCAGGAGCGCGGTGTTCATGGCGATCCAGAGCACTGCCAAAAGCGCCTGCCAGATCCAAGGTTTCATCTCTGATCCCCGTTTGATTCGGCCCTGGCCTTCTTGCGCCCCTCCTCATAGATCCCGTACGTGAGAACGCCGCCGGTCATCAGTATCGACGCCCCCATGCCAGCACGCCAACCCCACGCCTCCCCGCCCCACGCCACAGCAGTGATCAGCTGCCCCAAGCCGAAAAGGATTTGGACCAAGCAGAGTGCCACACGGATTCGCAGCCACTTCGACATCCGCAACCTCCGTTGAACGTCCATTCGTCCCATCCAACCCTTTGGAGTCCGGTTTGACGACCGCAGACATCAACGCCCAGACCATTGACGGTGCCGCCTTGCTCGACCGCCTGCGGGCGATCCTCACTCGCTACGTCGTGCTTCCCTCCGACCACGCCACCGACGCCGTAGTCCTGTGGATAGCCGCCACCCACGCCCAACCCTCCTGGGCCCACGCCGCCCGCCTGGTCATCCGGGCACCCGAGAAGCGCTGCGGCAAGTCCCGGCTCCTGGACATCGTCGAGGCCACCTGCTGGGAACCACTGATCACCGTGAATGCCTCGCCCCCGGCCATTTACCGCTCGATCGGCTCCGACGAGCCGCCGACGATCCTGCTCGACGAGGCCGACACGATCTTCGGTCCGGCGGCTCAGGGAGCGAACGAGGACCTGCGCGGGCTACTGAACGCCGGGCATCAGCGCAATCGGCCTACGATCCGCTACGACGCTGCCAAAGCCCGCGTAGAGAAGATCCCCACCTTCGCCATGGCCGCTCTGGCCGGCATCGGCCACATGCCCGACACCATCGAGGACCGGGCCGCCGTGATCCGAATGCGCCGGCGCGCCCCCGGTGAAACCGTCGCCCCCTACCGCGAACGTCGCGACGGGCCCGCCCTACGGCGCCTGGCCGCCGAGCTGCACACGTGGGTGCGCGCCCACGCTGCCGAACTGGCTGCCGCCGAGCCCGACATGCCCGTCGAGGACCGGGCCGCCGACACCTGGGAGCCTCTTGTCGCCATCGCCGACCTGGCCGGTGGGCACTGGCCCGAGCGGGGCCGCAACGCCTGTGTTGTCCTCACCGGCGAACGGGACGCGGTGAGCGAGGAACCTCTCTCGGTGCGGCTCCTGCGCGACTGCCAGGCCGTTTTCGAGAACGTTCCCGCTCTGCCGAGCGGAGTCCTGATCCAACGTCTTTGCGCCGACCCCGAGGCGCCCTGGGCCACGCTCGGCCCCCGTGGGGAATGGATGACACCCATGAAGCTCGGCAAGCTCCTGGCCGAGTACGACATTCGCCCCGGCACCTACCGGTTCACCGAAGGCCAGGCCAAGGGGTACCGCCGCGATGACTTCGCCGACGCCTGGAACCGCTACTGCCCGCCGAACCGCGAGCAGGCGGAGTCCGATCGGGGGCACCCGGAAGAGCCGTACCAGACGTACCAGCCGCATAACCCCACGTCAGAGGCGGTACGGCTTC
Organism: Kineosporia sp. NBRC 101731; assembly: GCF_030269305.1. NCBI lineage: Bacteria > Bacillati > Actinomycetota > Actinomycetes > Kineosporiales > Kineosporiaceae > Kineosporia > Kineosporia sp. NBRC 101731. The sequence goes on along the minus strand of NZ_BSTC01000022.1, from coordinate 1,526 downwards.
ACTCGGTGGTACGGCTTGAAGCCTCCTCCGGACATCGCCACGGATCGGCTGGCCACGACCAGGCCCACGCCCCCGGTACGGCTCAAGCCGTACCGCCTCACCAAGCCGTACCTGGGCTGACCAGGCAAAACGAGGCTGGTACGGCTGGTACGGCTACCTCTCCCCACTCGGCACCCACCTGCATCCGATGCCGATTGCCGCTCACCTTCGACGACGGCACCCACACGCACCCGAACTGCGCCTGACCTCGAATCGATCGGAGAGCCGATGACCCCGCAGAAGCCGACTGATCTCCTGACCGTCGCCGAAGTCCTGGCCGACCTCCAAATCCCGCGCCGCACATGGCAACGCTGGCGCGAACTGGGCACCGGCCCGCAGTGCGTCCGACTGCCCAACCGCGAGTTGCGCATCCGCCGCTCCGTCCTGGCCGCATGGCTCGAAAACCTTGAGGAGGCTGCGTGATCACCTACAGCGTGGACATCTACCCCCTGGATATCCGCAAGGATCGTCCCAAGCCCTACTCGGTGCGGTGGCGGTTGGCAGGCAGGTTCAAGCGTCGTTCGTTCAAGACTCGCTGCCTGGCCGAGAGTTTCCGATCCGACCTGATCCAAGCGACCCGCAAGGGGGAGGGTTTCGATGTCGAAACGGGTCTGCCTGTTTCGATGATGGAGACGCAAGAGACGATCACCGTCTATGACCTGGCGCTCAGGTACACCACACTCAAGTGGCCGACCGCTGCTGCCAAGACACGGCGTGGCACGGCTCAAGCCCTGGCCACCGTGCTACCGGTGCTGGTTAAGCCGAAAGCGGCAAACCCTCCTGCGGCGGACACGCTCCGGAAGGCGCTGATCAATGCCGCTTTCAATCCGCCCAAGCGCGACCAGGAGCAACCCGGAGACATCGCCGATGCTCTGGATTGGATGGCTCAAAACGCCTTGCCGATTGACGCACTCGACGACGTAGCCAATCGGCCGGCACTGGTCCGGGCTGCACTGGACGCCTGTGCGTCCAAGATCGATGGGAGCCCGGCTGCCGCCGCAACCATGCGCCGGAAGCGTGCTGTTCTACACAACTTCTTCGGCCACGCGGTCGAGATGGGGCATCTCTCGGTGAACCCAGTGGGAACGGTGCAATGGAAGGTTGCCAAGGTCGCGGACGAGGTGGACCGGCGAGTGGTGCTATCTCCGGTGCAATTTGCCGAATGTCTCGTGGGAGTGTCCTACGTTGGCCGGGATCGTGGCCCGAAGCTCGCAGCCTTCTTCGGCCTGATGTACTACGCCGCGACTCGGCCGGGTGAGGCCTTGGCTGTAGTGCGGGATGACTTCACTCTTCCTGAGAGAGGATGGGGGCTGGTGACTCTGGCGCGATCTGAACCTGAGGCCGGGACTGCGTGGACGGATCCCCGTCTGTCAGGGTGAGTTGAGGCCAGCGGCTCAGAACAACCCTTTCCCTTGACGGGGCGAGATCCGGAAGTCCTGCGTTGAGTGTCGATGTGTCTGGGCCGGTGGCCCAGGATGGTTCCATGA
>NZ_BSTC01000021.1 GCF_030269305.1 Kineosporia sp. NBRC 101731 | reverse complement strand
CCGAGCCCGCGGTGGAGAAACTGATCGAGAAAGATCTGATGAACTCGACCGAGCGCACAGCCCGCCGCACCCGCCGCTGGCAGAACGACCTGGCCTGGCACGCCAACCGGCAAGACCGGCTACGCCGAGCCACCGGTGCAAGCGCGGCGCGCGCCGACGAAGAGCACCGAAAGCCTTCGATCAAGCCATCTCACGCTCCCCCGAGCGCGAGAAGGGAAAGTCATGCGGAATATGGAGAGCCACCATTCTGACCGGCCGGTCCGGTGCACCCAAGGCGAAGTACCGAGACCTGACTCGAACCCCACGCCCAGCAAAGTCTCCTCCGCGCAGAAGTCGTCCACACCGGTCACCTCAGCTCCAGCGTCTCCTCCACCTTCAGTTCCCCCGCGCGGACCAGCTGCCGCGCCAGGTAGTAGCGCTTCTTGCCGCTCGTGGTGCGCGGCAAGATCCGGCGTCGGGCGCTCAGCAGCCGGTCGACCGGCAGTTCCAGACCGCGCAGAGCTCGGTGCTGCTGCGGGGTCAGGTCCGGCGCACCCCGAAAACGTTCCAGGACGACGCAGACCGGGCTCACCGGGTCGGTGATGTCGAGGTCCAGCACCATCAACTGGTGGACGGGGTGGTCGAGCACGGCGGCCACCTGCTCCTCCAGCAGGGATGCCAGGTAGTTGCGACCATGGCGGATGATCACGTGCTTCTTTCGCTCCAGCACGAAAAGATTGCCACGAAAGATGAATCCGAGATCCCCGGTGGACAGCGGGCCCCCGTGGGTGCGCACCAGTCCCCGTTCGGCGGTCTCCAACCGGCCGACGCAGACGCTGCGTCCCCTCAGCACGATCTCCCCCAGCATCAGGTCACCGTCGATCGCGGCACCCTCGTCGTCCACCAGTCCGAGACCGAGATCGGGCAGGGCCGGCCCGAGGGCGAAAACCGCGACTCCCCGATCGTCCTCACCCGGAACGGTCAACACCCCCTCACCCAGCACCGGAACAGGACGGCCCGGGTGCAGCCCGATCGGGTCGACCCGCACGAACCACGGCAGCCGGCCCGGCCGGTGCAAGCTCGTGGCCAGCGTCGACTCGGCCAGACCGAAGGCCGGAGAGAAGCTCTCGGCCCGGAAGCCGTACGGGGCCAGGCGCCGGCAGAAGCCTTCCAGGGTGGACTTGCGAATCGGCTCGGCACCGGTCACGACCAGGCGCAGGCAGGACAGGTCGACGCCCTCGAGCTCCGCGTCGGTGGGCTGCTGCCAGGCCTGGTCATAGCCGAAATTCGGTGCGGTGGTGATGGTCGCGCCGTGATCACTCATGGCCTGCAGCCAGCGGGCCGGCCGGCGCACGAACGCGGCCGGGGCGAGCAGCCGCAGCGGCCAGCCGTGCAGCATGCTGAGCAGCAGCGTCCCGATCAGGCCCATGTCGTGATAGAGCGGCAGCCAGCCGCACATGCGCTCGTGCGCGCCGCCGCCCAGACCGGCCCGGATACCGTGCACGTTCGTCAGCACGTTGTCGTTCGAGATGGCGACCAGACTCCCGTCGCCCGTCGAGGCACTCGTCATCTGGAAGAACACCACGTCGTCCGGGCCACCGGGATCCACCACCGGTGCTATGGTCTGCGCAACCGTTCCGAAAAGGTCGGCCTCGTCGAGCACCAGCGGATCGTCGCCGGGCCCGAGCATCCCTCCGAGAGACGTGTCGCTCACCCGCAGGCACCGGCCCCCCAGGCGTCCGGTCACCGAGCTCACCCGCTGCGCGAAGGCATTGTCACCCCCCAGGGCGTTCGGCGGGGCCAGGATCAGCGGCGCGGTCCCGGCCTGCAGGGCGGCCATGAAGGCCAGCACCGTCGGGTAGGGGTCGAGGGCGGTGATCACCACGGGTACGGGGAAGCTTGAGGACGCACCCCCGCCCCTCGAGCGGGCCCGCTCGGCAATGCGGGTGGCCACCGGGGCTGCCCGTTCCAGCAGTTCCCGCAAGGAGCAGGCAATGTCGGGAGCGCCGAAACGGACGAAGCGCAGACTCTCCTCGTCACCGCGGCTCTCCGCGAGCTCCCGGAGCCGGCCCAGCAGGGTCTCTCCCCGGCGCGGCACCCAGGGCGCCGTGTTTAGTTCATGAATCTGCGTCACTCGGTTCACCTTTCACCAGGACGAGGAGAACTCATGAAAAAGGCTGGGCCCGGCGCGGTGCCGGGCCCAGCCTTCAGGCCCACGGTCGGCTACCCGGCCGGCCGGGTCGGCGAACAGCAGGCCAGAGGGTCAGGCTGTCACTCGAACTCGACGTCCGAGATGTCCAGCGAGCTGGTCGTCGAGCTGCTGCTGCAGCCCTCGGCCACACCGATCGCGTCGAGGTCCAGAGCGGTCTCACCGATGATTTCGAACATGGTGTTTGCCTCTCGTGAGAAACCCGTTCCCCGGTAGGGAGAACGGATCAGCCAACCGGTTCCGGGAGAGATCGGGTGACCTTCCCGAGAATGAGACTAGGCCGCTCCGGGCGCTCCTGGCCTCACGGAAAACCCTGGCCCGGCAAAGAATCCACCGCCCCTTCGGGCACCAGGTACAGTTCCACCGCCCCGGCCCCGCCGAGCAGCTCCCCCGCACACCGGCGCACCTCGTCCGCGCTCATGGCGCGCATCTCGTCCCCGGCCGCGCCGGGCTCTCCGTCCGCCGCCAGATACGTGGCCGTGCGCACCGCCACGTCGTCGGCGTGCCGCTCTCCCTCCAGATGCCTGACCAACAGGGCCGACCGGCTGCGACCGATCGCCTCGTCAGTGAGTTCCCGCTCCACGTCGCGCAACACCTCCCGCACCCCGGCCCGGACCCCGGCCAGACGTTCCGGCGCCGCGCAGACCATGACGGTGAGATACCCGGCGTCGGCCAGTTCCCGGCTGAACAACGACAGCGAGTAGGTCGTGCCGGCCCCCAGCCGCCGGGCCAGCACCCCGCCCGGACCCCCCAGAACGTCACAGGCCAAGTGCAGAGCGGTCTTCCGGCGATCGGCCAGTGCCACCCCGGGCAACCCCAGCAGGTACCAGCCCGGCCCTGACACCACCGGCACCCGCTCCGGACCTGTCAGCCGTACCGGAACACCGTGGGCGACGTGCGACGGAGCGGCGAATGAAGGAACCGACGGTCTGGAGGCAACGACGTCCGGTGCGGGCACCTGCGGCCCGGCCTCCACCATCAGCAGACGGGCGCGGCCCGCGGCATCGTCCAGGGTCCGCAGCTCCCGGGAATCCGGCCGGTCCTCCGACGATCCCTCCGCCCCGGCGTACCGGTGCCCGGGTGGGAAGATGCGGGCCCGCAACAGGGCCACCGGCTCCTGCTGAGCGGCCCGACGAGGGGCTCGGTGCGGGGCTCGGTGCGGGGCTCGGTGCGGGTCGGGCAGGGTCCATTCGCCCGCGACCGGGATCAGCTCGCCCACCGCGACCGCCCAGTGTCCACGCAGGCCCGGGCGCGGCATGACCGCGAGCGCGTCCCGCACCGGCTGCGCCCGATCCGGCAGGAACTGCACCTTCACCCCGATCAGGTCGGGGGTCACCAGGGCCGAGCACACCGACCCGGTGCCCCGCAGCAGCCGCGCGACCATCCGGGCCCAGTGCGGTGCGGCGCCCACCGCGACCGGCATCACCGCGGGCGGCAGATCTGCCGCCCGCAGAGCGAGCACGACGGCCCCGACCGCTGCTCCGGGCACGTGGACGGCCCGGACACACTCATCCATGACACATCACCACCCACTGGCCACCGAGCCGACCCCACCGACACGCCGGCCGCAGTCGCAAGGCCGGTCGCAAGGCCGGTCGCAAGGCCGGTCGCAAGGCCGGTCGCAAGGCCGGTCGCAGCACCGGTCGCAGTGGTCGCCACACCGCGGCCGGAGCCGGCCCACCGCGACGACACCGGGCTTCCCAGACCCATCCGAGGCCGAGAACCGCCGTCCACCAGAACCTCACCGTGTCTCACATCGCCTCAGCCAGCGCAGCAACTGGGCCCGCACCGCCACCTCGGTGACCCCCAGGGCCAGCGCGCGCCGATCGGGAACCCCGGCTCCGATCATCGTGGGATCAGCGATCCAGGCGGCGTCCGCAGTGGCGGGCTCAATGCGGCGCAGATGCCGGACCCGGGCCTGATCCAGCCGCTCCGGGCTCCGGGCCAGCAGCGCATCGGCCCGCCGCAGAGCCAGGCCGAGATCCTGGAGGAGAGCGGACGGTGCGGCAGGCCCTGATGCCCGCTCAGGACCGGAACCCGACGCCGGCCCAGATCCCGGCACCACTCCAGAACCCCGCACCACTCCAGAACCCCGCGTCACTCCAGAACCCCAAGCCGACCCAGAGCCCGACACCACCCCAGAACCCCACGCCACCTCAAATCCCGGCACCCCTCCAGCTCCCGACGCCCCTCCAGACCTCGACACCCCTCCAGCTCCCGACACCACTCCAGACCTCGACGCAGCCCTCGACCCCGGAACGTGTTCCCCGACCGCCTCCTTCTGCTGCCGCCCGCCGGCTCGCCGGAGGCCGGGTTCGGGCCGGACCACCCAGGAAGCCCGCACCCCACCCAGCCGGTGGGTGGTGAGGTGGGGACCACCGGCGTCCTCCAGCAGAATCTGGGCCAGGTCGCGGGCGGTCTCAGTGGCGGGCCCGGTGACCTCGTCAGCCAGCCCGACACCCGCCATCACCTGACCGCTGGGCAGATCGGTCCAAGACGTGGTGAAAAGGCCCATCGGTACAGGCCATTCCGATCCCAGGGAGTTTCTCCCCGGCACCGGATCGCTCCGGTGCACGATCCCGTCCACCCGAACCACATCGTCCCCCCGCACCGCACCGCCTACCCGCACCGCACCGCTTACCCGCACCGCATCGTCCACCCGCACCGCATCGCCTACCCCAACCACACCGTCCTCATCAAGCGCGGGCGCCCGACCGGAGCGGCCCGCTCCCGCGACCCGAATTCCAGGATCCCGGGCCCCGGCACTCTCGTAGGCCGCCCTCCGCACAGCCCTGATCCCCTCCTCCGGACCGGCCACCGCGAGTACCGCTCCCGGAGCCGAGATCCACTGTCGATGAACCACATCAATTGCCCCGTAACGAGTCTCACGAAGAACAGCCGGGTCACCGAGCGTGCTGTGGGCCCACCCGGTACCGGCCCACCACGCCGCCAGGAACCGCTGCTGCAAGCGCCAGCCGGTGGACGCGTGCCGCTCTCGGGTCTCCTGCTCCACCGCCGGTTTCTCCCGGGCCACGGCCACCTCACCGAGCACCGGGTACCGCACGGCGGCCAGTAACCCGCGAGCGGCCTGAGCCGCCTCGTCCGGGCTCGCGGAGAGCTCGAAAACCGTGACATCCCTTCCGGTCGCGGCTCGCACCCGAGACCGGAAACGGGTGGGCACCGAGCCGACGACCAGATGCTCGAGCAGGTGGACGAGTCCTTCGGCGGCCGGCTCCTCGGACCCGCTGCCGACCGGCAGACGCAGGTTCAGGGCCACCGGACCGGGCCGGGCCCGGCCCCGGATCAGCCGAAGGTCAGCCGGGCACATGCGAGGCCGCCGGGCTCATCACGAACAGGGCCTGGGTGATGAAGCCCTCGTTCTCGTCGACCGCGATGAGCACCCAGTCACCGGTGGCCAGCGGACCGTCCGGCCCGAGCGACACCCCGACCGACACCTGGGTCTGCCCGGCGACGAGCGCGACCGGGTAGCGCAGGATCAGCCCCATCGACTCCCAGAGCACGGCGATCTCCCGGTCGCGCTCCTGCGGTTCCACATCGAGCGTGAAACGGGCCTCCGGCGAGCCGGTTCCGGAGGAAACGACGCTGGTTTCGGCCCGCACCGCACGGATGTCCGAGACGAGGGCAGGGCGGAACGGGTACCGGGTGTTGCGGCCCTGCCGATCGTAGACCACGGCCTGCACGGCCAGCAGCCGGTCGTGGGAGTCGTGCACCGCGGCGTGGAAGTAGTCCCGGTCCACACCGTCGGGCAGCAGCACCAGTAGTTCGGTCTCGGCCTCGGGGTGCTCCGGCGAGACCTGGTGCAGGCGGGTGCGGATCTCCTCGCGGTCGATGAAGTAGAAGCGGTGGCTGATCGTGGCCTCGCCCTGTAGGCCCTGGGTGGTGCTGCGGACGATCACCTTCAGCCCGCTGTCACCGATCACCTCGGCCCGGAAACCGATCTCGGTGGTGGTGCCGGCCAGCAGCTCGCTGGTGACGTTGCGGGCGAAGGCCTCGGACAGGTCGTCGGTGTCGTCGAACTCCCGGCCGAACACGGTGTCGACCACCTGCCGGGGCGCCAGATAGGTCATGGTTCCTCCAGATGATCACGGTAGGGGGTGGGGAAAAGGGTTGTCCGGTTGACTGCTTGACGGCTCGTGTCCCTCGGAACGGGCCAGTCGCAGAGGCATCTCCTTCAGCCGGCGACCACCGAGGAACCGCAGGGCGTGACTGCCGGACAGGTGCTGCAGGCCCGGCACGAGCACCCGCACCACGCTCACGCCCAGGGCCGCCACGTCGGGGGTGGTCAGGTCCACCACGTAGACCTCGTGACCGGCCTCCGACAGCTGCCGCACGGCCGAGTCCAGCAGCGCCTGGTCGCTGTCCGGTGCCGGGTCGGGACGTCGGGTGGGAAGCCGGGCGGGACGACGCGTGAGGGGCCCGTGCAGCAGATAGCCGGCCCGCTCCCGCAGGTGCGGGTACTTGGTGTAAAGAATGGCGTGCTTGTTGAACTCGTCGACGTCGGAGAAGTCCGGGGCCGCCTGCCAGTCCGCGAAGGTGCGCAGCAGCCGCCGCACGTAGGTGAGCCCCTGCGCCGCCTCCAGGAACGCTTTCTCCACGGCCCCGGCCAGGTCGCCGCGGCAGGCACTGCCGAACGACAGCACGTCTTCCCGGTCCCGCCGGTAGCGCATCACCGCGGCCACCACCGGCAGGTCCAGATCCAGGGACAGGTCGTGGAAGTCGACCGTCCACGAGGTGCCCAGGGCCAGTTGCTCGGCCACCCGGGGTGAGGCGGCCACGACCTCGGGAGACACCGGGCGGGGCGGCAGCCGGTGCAGCCAGGAGATCGCCAGGGCGTCGCGCTCGATCACCTCCTGCAGGCCGGACAGCACTGCCGCGGTGTGCCCCGGGCCCGCGGCCAGACCGGTGGAGATCGACGGCGCGAACTCGTCCTCCTCCCGCACCCTGCGGTAGGGCAGGTACACGGTCGAGGCGGGCACCCAGACCGCCGCCCCGTCCCGCAGCCGGCGGGCCCGCGTCCAGCGCACCACGTCCGCGGCGGTGAAGGGCCGGTAGGGAAAGGCCGGGTCGGCGTACTGTTCCGGGGAGTAGAGCGCGAATTCCCCTGGGTGAACGGCAGGTTCGACCAGATCGTCGTGCCGGGCGACCAGCAGGTCCTCGCGGCGCCAGATGCCGGCCGCGTACCGTTCCACACTCTCCCCGGCCGTGGAGAGCAATGCCGCGCTGCGGGTGAATCCGGCGCCCCCGTTCAGGGTGACCCGCAACGAGGGCCGCACCAGGCTGTTGTCCGCCGCCACGCTGCCACCCAGATGCACGCGCGGCCCGGACTCGGCCAGGCGCACCGTGGCCGAGTGCACGATGCCCGCCACGTCGTCCACCGCCGCGAGCAGCCCGGTCGGCTCGACCCGATCCAGCCCCACCTGTTGCTGATCGCACCAGGCACAGGTCGGGACGGGCAACACCGGCCGGTGTCCGGCGGTCAGGTCGTCACCGATCCAGATCAGGTCGTCCTGCGGCCCGTCGGTATCGTTCAGCCAGGCTGCCGCCCGCACCCCGGCCAGTACCGCAGCCACCCCGAGGGCACCGGCCACACCGACCGGACCACGCCCCGAACTGACGCCGCCCCCGGACAGGCTCTGCTGGTACTCCCAGCGGGTGCGCCCGGTGGGGGCGTTCGCGTGCAGGCGGGTGCGGACGCACTCGTAGCAGGCCAGCCGCTCGCCCGGCCGCCACACCGGGGTGACGAACGCCCCGCGTCCCGGATCGGCGCCGGCCACCAGGAACGCGCTGCCCCGCCGCACGCAGTCCCGGGCCAGGGCCTCGGCCCGCGCGTCGTACAGCGAATCGGCGATCACCAGCACCAGATCGGCGTCGTCGGCGCCCACCCGGGCGTGCGCGGGCAGGGCCACCCGGGCGCAGGCGGTGAGGGCCTCGTCGCCGCACACCTGCACCGTGGTACGGGCCACGGGCTGTCCCGGCCGCACCAACCCCGCCTCCAGCAGGTCCGACAGCCAGGTCAGGGCCTGGTCGCGGGACAGGTCGCGCACGCCGTCGAGCACCTCACCGACCCGCCGCGGCACGGTCAGGACACCGAGCACCTCGCTGACGGCCGCCCCCAGGTGCTCGCCCTGGATCCGCCGGACGCCGCCGGATTCCTCCAGGAAGCCGCTGTCGTCGTCCACCGCGTGTACGTGCGTCCCCGGGGAGAGCACGATCTCGTCGTCCAGAGCCGGTTTCACCATGGTCACTCCTTCGGCCGGGGGTTGTCGGCCCGCGCCGGGCCGAGCAGGGTCAGATGGATGACGGCCTCGTCCTGGCCGTTGACGCCCGTGAGACGGTCGAAGTAGTCGTCGGTGAAGGCGATCATCGGGTGGGCCACCAGATCCATCGAGCCGGCCACCAGGATCAGATTCTGGGCCAGGTGACCGCAGTCGAGATGGACCATCCGGTAGGCCCTTTCCCAGTACTTCCACTGCAGACGGCGGAACGAGGCGGCGAACACCAGCACCGCGGCCGCCTGCCGGGCCCGGGCCGGGTAACCGATGTTCTCCAGCACCTCCTCGTCGTCGCAGTCGGCCCGCACGTGATGCAGGCTGTGCCGCATCGGCTCGTAGTAGTGCACCCCCGACGCGAGACCCTCGATCCGGCGGGCATAGACGTACACGTCGGTGGAGAACAGCCCGCCGGAGGCCGGGAAGGCACGCATCGGCATCCGCACCTTTGAGTCGGGCAGGCCGCAGCTGCCGGTGACACCGATCGCACTGTCCAGCAGATGCCCCAGATCGTCGAGAGTCATGGACGCATCGTCCATCCCGGCCCACGACCGGCGACTGCGCAGCACCCGGTCGAGACTCTTCTGCGAGCGCTGCCGGTCGCGTCGGGGCAGCCGTATCTCAGGGGTGCCGGGAGCGACCACCCGCGCGGCCTGCGCCACCACGGTCTGCAACCCGGGGGTGACGGTGGCCAGGTCGACCGGTGGCAGGTCGCGGAAGTTCCGGTGGAGCTTGGAGTTCTCGTGATAGAGCCGGGAGATCCGGACCCGCTCGTCCGGGACGGACAGATTCAGCTGGTGCGGGGCCTGGGCCGACCAGGGTTGCTGCGGCACGGGTTTTCTCAGCCGGGTCTGCACGACCACCCGACCGTCCGCCGCGTGCACGACCCGCCAGGAAGCGGCGCGTCCGTTCTCCCGCAGGAAGTCACGGATCGGCAGATCACCACCGGCCACCTCGAGCGGGCTGATCTGCGGCCGGCCCGCGAGCACCTCCACCAGACGCGAAACGGCACGTGAGGCGGCCTCTTCCCGTGACCGACCCCACCCACGGCCGACGGTCCCGTCCGTGCGGGTCGCCACCACCTGGAACAGATCCGCACCGGCCCGCCCGGCCGAGAAGGTCACGGGCCCCAGATGCTTGAGGACGCCCACCACCACCGACCGCAGTCCGTCCGGCTCCCAGGGGTGGCGGGGAACGGCGAACACCTCCAGCGCCCGCAGCAGCGAGCGCAGCACCGCCCCGTCCTCGTCCGCCGCCGCTCCGATGAAAGCCGTTTCCTGAGGGGTGGACAGGCGGACAGCGAATCCGGCTTCCAGCGCCAGCATCTCGGCCTCGGCGCGATCAGGGGCGGCGACCAGGTCCCGCATCGGCACCGCTCCGGCCCGCAGGGCATTGCCCTCCCCCGCATGACGCCGGTCCACCAGCGCGAGCACGTGGGCGGGCATCGGCCAGGGCGGCGGCAGAACCCGGGCGGCGAGGCCGAGACCAGCCAGAACCGCGTCGTGGTCGACGGCGGTCGAGCTGGTGCGGCGGCCCGGCGCGTTCGCCGGCCGCCTCTCCACTCCTTCGTTCGTGATCATGCAATCCTCCAGCCCTGGGCGGGCCGGGAGGTGCCCCCACTTCCCCGGGAACAGTTTGCCTGATCACGAACAAGGAGGATGGCGGTCTTCGTCGTCACCGCACCGGCACTGGCACCGGCTCCGACACCGGCACCTGCCCCGGCGGTCACAGGTCCCGCCAGGCCGGGGTGCGCAGGCCGCTGACACCGCAGTCGGGGCAGGCCGGATCGCGCCACACCCGCACCGACTCCTGCCGCATCCGGTCCGCGTCGAGCGTGAAAAGGCTGCCCCACGGGTGGTTCGGCCCGGTCGGGGCGGCGATCCGCAGCAGCAGGTGCGCCAGCACGCCTCCGGTCCAGTGCACCATCGCTGCCTGGGTGGTCGCCCACGCCGCCCAGGCAGCCCCCACCGACGAGGCAGCACCCACCGACGAGGCACCCACCCGACCCCCAGATGCCCCAGACCCCGCAGACCCCGCAGACCAGGCCGGAACCAGCGATCCGGAATCCGTTGCCCCACCCCGTTCCAGGCAGGTCGGGCACGCTGACTCCCCGGGCGCCGTCCACGGGCCCAGCCGCACGTCCGCCGGCGTGACCAGCACCGGTGCCCACAGACGTCCACTGTTCTGATGGGCCTGATTGACCGCCCGCCAGTCGGCCACCGACGCACCCCCCTGCATCGCCACCATCACGGTGACACCGTTCTCGCCCGGGGCCGGCTGCGGGAGCGGATCACCCGGGCGCCAGTCCAGACCGACCTCGACCGCCAGCCCTTGCTCGGAGACGATGCGCGACAGCCGCCGCACGTAGGCCGTGGGCCCGTGCAGCACCACCTGGCGATCGAGGACGGCCAGGAAGCGCTCGTCCGGCGCGCTGCTGTGCCGGGCCAGGTAGCGATAGAGCCCGCTGTGCGCCGGGGTGATCATGCGCTCCAGCACCTCCGCCCGCGGCGTGCGCACCAGGTCGAGGCGCTCGATCAGCTCGCGGTACTTGTCGTAGAGCTCCAGGTCGCCGGGATCCAGCTCGCCCGGTGCGGAGGGGAACGCGAAGAGCGGGAGCACCTGGTCGATCAGACGGTGCAGTTCGGCCGCCACCTCGTCGTCCGCCCTGACCTCGAGCGTGCGGGCGGCGCTGCCGAGGGTGACCAGACCCGGGCCGACCCGGGTCAGGCAGGCGTCTCCGGTCCCGATCACCGGGGCGGTTGTGGTCATCTGTCCTCCAGGGCGGTCCAAGCCGGAAATGGTGGACGTACTCCTCGCCCCAGCAGTCGTTTTCGTCTGCGGTGCGTGGATTTCCAGGTTAGGTGGGCGGGTGTCGGCCGGGCGCCAGCACCAGCCGTTGTTCTTCCCCACGGAAAACCCCGGGCCACCCCTCACCCACTCGGACGGCCCGTTGGACACCCTCGTTACATACATGCAAGACTGTATGTATGCGGAACACGGCGGAGGAAGCTGCTCGCACCCGGGAGAAGATCCTGCGTGCGGCCCTGCAGCGTTTCGCCTCCGAGGGGTGGAACGGCACGTCGTTCGTCGGCGTCGCCGAGCAGGCCGGGGTCACCCGGGGGGCGGTGCACCACCACTTCACCGACAAGACCGCCCTGCTGCACGCCGCCCTGGCCCAGGCCTGGCAAGACCATCCCGCCCCGGCGTTCGCGCAGTTGCAGGCCGAAGACACCGACCCGCGCGAGCGCCTCGTGGCGTTCGTGGCCGGCTATCTGGACGCGCTCCGGGAGGATCCGGAGTTCCGCACCCTGGCCGTGGTCTCGACCATCGTGGCTCCCCAGTCCACCGGGGAGGCCGGTGAGCAGGAGGGCCTGCCGGAAAAACAGGTGGCCCTGTCCGGCTGGTCGGAGCAGATCCGGCACGCCCTCAAAGAACTGAGCGCCCAGGAATCCCTGGCCCTCGATCTCGACACGGCGGTGTTCCTCATCGCCAGCACCACCTACGGCGTGACCGTCAGCGCCGCCCTCGGCGAGACGCCCCTGCCCGACAGCGCCCAGTCCCGGGCCCTGGCCGAGCGTCTCCTCAGAACGGTCACCGCCGCATAAGCCCTCACCACCAACTCACCAGCAAGGCCTGCCCCCGTCCAGGGGGGACCTCTTCAGGGGCGGGCCGAAGGAGCGCGATCGATGAACACCGACGGGGATCCGGCACGTACGGAAGAGGTGTCCGTTTCGCTGCACCACGCCGAGCAACCGCCCGGCACCACGGAACCACCTGCCACAACACCAGACTCAGCAACAGACTCAGCACCAGACGCAGCACCGGATCCGCACGCCCGGTACCGCGGCGCGGCCATCGCCGTGGTCTGCGTGGCCCTGTTCGTCGACATGCTGGTCTACGGCCTGGCCATCCCGGTCCTGCCACTGCTGCCCGCCCTGGAAGATGCGGGATCCACCGGCACCGGCATCCTGTTCGCCAGCTACGCCGCCAGTCTGCTGCTCATCACCCCGTTCGCGGGGCGCCTGGTCGACCGGCACGGCCCCCGCACCCCGCTGCTGCTGGGGCTGATCGGCTTCGGCGCCGCCACCCTGCTGTTCGCCGTCGGCGGGCCGTACCCGCTGCTGCTGGTCGGGCGGCTCTTCCAGGGCGCCGCCGCAGGCCTGTCCTGGGTCGCCGGGCTCTCCCTCATCGCCATGGTCACGCCGCTGGCCGACCGCGCCCGCTGGATGGGCCTGGCCATGAGCATGGTCGCCCTGGGCGTGCTCGCCGGCCCGCCGCTGGGCGGTTTCATCGCCACGCACTGGGGCACGCACGCACCGTTCGTGGTGGCCGCGGTCGTGGCCCTGCTCGACGCCGTGGCCCGGCTGATGCTGGTCCCGCGACTGCCGCACCAGCAGAACGACGACCCGGCCGGCCCCACCACCGTGCTGCGCGTACCCGGCACCCTGGCCGTCGTCGGCCTGATCATCGTGCAGGCCGGGCTGATCGCGGCGCTGGAACCGGTGCTGCCCTTCCACCTGGCCGACACCATCGCCGCCGACAGCACCCGTATCGGTCTGCTCTTCGCCCTCACCGTGGTGGTCGGTGCCACCCTCAACCCGATCGTCGGGGGCCTGGTCGCCACCGTCGACAACCGGCTCCTGACCGGCATCGGCGTCCTGTTCGGCGCGGTGTCGATCTGGTGGGCCGGGGCCGCGGACAGCACCTGGTCGGTCGCCCTGGCCATGGCCCTGCTCGGGGCCGCCACAGCCTTCATCGCGGCGCCCGCCACCACCCTGATCGGCGTGCAGGGCGGCAAGGCCAGCCCACCGGCGCTCGGCGGCGCCTACGCCCTCTTCAACATCGCCTATGCCATCGGCCTGCTGATCGGTCCCCTCCTGTCCGGTCCCCTCACCGATGCTCTCGACCTGTCGGGCGCACTCACGGCCATCGCCGTCCTGACCGTCGTGGGTGGCGGGGCCGCCGCCCTGTGTGCGCCCTCCATCGCCGGGCTGACCGACGACGCCTCCCCGAGACCGTCATGACCAACCTCCTGCACCGCCGTCACAACGCATCCCACGAACCTCGCCACACACCTCGCCATCAGGCAACCGTCCCGCTCAGCCGGGACGGCGCCGGCCGGGAACGAGGACCGATGAGACACGGATCCCACGGAGCACGGGGCGGCGACGACGACCAGCACCTGTCCCTGCTCAACCGCTGGGGCGCCCTGGTGGCCCGGCACGGCTGGATCGCCGTCGGCATCTGGGCCGTCATCCTGACCGCGGCCGGCTGTCTCTACCCGGTGCTGCAGCGCGAACTGTCCACTCCCAGCTACACGATCACCGGTTCCCAGTCCGACCAGGCGCAGGAGCTGCTCGGCGAGCACTTCCCGGCCCTGGGTAACGAGCAGGGCGTGCTGGTGTTCACCGCCTCGGGCACCGGCGCCCGTTCCGCCTCCTACCGGGCCGCGGTCGCCACAGTGCTGACGAGGGTTCAGGACCTTCCCGGCATCACCGGGGTGGTCGACCCGTACACCGAGGGCGGCATCAGCCGGATCGGTGACGACGGGCGCACCGCGGTCGCGCTGATCGGCATGCGCGGCGACGCGAGCGAGCGGGCCGACCTCAGCGACGACATCAGTGCGGCGGCGTCCGCTGCGGCCTCGGGAACCGGCGTGGAGGCGCTGTACTCGGGCTCCACACCACTGAACAAAGACCTGTCCGAGGTCGAGCTGCACGACCAGGAACGCGCCGAGATGATCGGCATCCCGGTGGCTCTGGCGGTGCTGCTGCTGGCTTCGGGCACCCTGGTGGCAGCCCTGCTGCCGGTCGTCACCGCCCTGCTCGGCGTGCTGCTGTGCATGGGCGTGCTCGCCCTGGTGGCCCCGGTCTTCGGGCTGGACCAGTTCGTGACGGTGATCGCCAGCATGATCGGCGTGGGCGTGGGCATCGACTACGGGCTCTTCGTGGTCAGCCGCTTCCGCGAGGAACTGGCCCACCGCATCCCCGAGGCCTCGACCCGCAGGGAGCGCAAGTGCATCGTCAGCGGCGCGGTCGGCCAGGCCCTGCACACCTCCGGCCGCACCGTCCTGGCCTCGGGCATCATCGTGATGGTCGCGCTCTGCTCGATGGTCGTGATCCGCGGCCACGTGTTCCAGCAGATCGCCCTGGGCACCGGCATCGTCGTGACCTGTTCCCTGCTGGTCAGTCTCACACTCCTGCCGGCGATCCTGGGACTGCTCGGCACCCGGGTGGAGAAGCTGGCCCTGCCGCGGCGGATGCGCCCGCAAGACACGGTCGGCGGGGGCGGCGGCGACCCGATGGACACGTTCTGGGGGCGCTGGGCCCGTATGGTCATGCGCCACCCGTGGCTGTTCGCGGGCACCAGCATCGTGCTGCTCGTGGTGATGGCCCTGCCGCTGGGCGGGATCAAGCTGGGCCTCGACCTCGGCCTCAACGCGCTGGGCAAGACCGACTCCGGCCGGGCGCAGCAGATCGTGGCCGCCACCTTCACCCCGGGGGCCGTCGCCCCGGTACAGATCGTCATCGACGCCGGGCCCGGGGGCATCACCACGGCCGACCTGAATGCCGTGGCCTCTCTGGGCGACTCCCTGCGGGCGAATGCCTCGGTGGCCGAGATCGTCTCGCCGACCGAGGCACTCGACCAGGCGGCGGGCCGTCACGACGCCCCCGCCCTGCGCGCCGCCGCCCGGGACGCCGCCCTCCGAACCGACCTGGGCCAGCTCGTCGACCTGGACACCGGGGGCCGCCATCTGCTGCTCACCGTGGTGGCCGACGTGCCGATCGACTCGGTCGGCGCCATGCAGCTGGTGCGCGACCTGCGTGACGACATCCTGCCGAGGGCCCTGGCCGGCACCGGCGCCACGTTCCTGGTGGGTGGGCTCACCGCGCAGTACGTGGACCTCAGCGACGAGACCACCGCCAAGCTGCCCCTGGTGATCTCGATCGTGCTCGGGCTGTCGTTCCTCTACCTGCTCGTGGTGTTCCGCAGCATCCTGCTCCCGCTCAAGGCCGCGGTGATGAACCTGCTGGCCACCTGCGCGGCCCTGGGCCTGACCGTGTTCGTGTTCCAGGAGGGCCACGGCGAGTCGCTGCTCGGGTTCAGCAACGTGGGCACCCTGCAGGCCTACCTGCCGGTCACCCTCTTCGCCCTGCTCTTCGGGCTCTCGATGGATTACGAGGTCTTCCTGGTCGGGCGCATGAAGGAGGAGTGGGACCGCTCGCACGACCACGTGGTCACGGTCGCCACCGCCCTCAGCCACACGGGCCGCCAGATCACCGCAGCCGCGGCGATCATGATGGTGGTCTTCGGCAGCTTCCTGGTGGCCGACGTACTGGAGCTCAAGCAGATGGGCTTCGCTCTCGCCGTCGCCGTGACCCTTGACGCCACCGTGATCCGGATGGTGCTCGTACCCGCGGTGATGACACTGGCCGGTCGGTGGAACTGGTGGCTGCCGGGACCCCTGGACAGGGCCATTCCTAAAGTCCACCTGGAATAGCGAGAAATCCGAAAACTAAATGAGCCCGAGCACGGTGGCCTGACGACAGGCCTCCATCCGATTACGTACCCCGAGCTTCTGGAGAATGTGCCGGATGTGATACTCGACGGTATTCTCGCTGATATGCAGGAAACCCGCGATCTCGCTGTTCCGGTGACCGTGATCGAGCAATTGCAAAACGTCTCTCTCACGTCGTGTGAGCCCCACCCGGGGCAGGGAGAGACCGGTGTGCTGCCCCTCGTGGAAGATCGAGTCGATGACCCGTACCCGCAACCGGTGCACCAGGTCCATCGCCTCGATCACCCGTCTCGGGCTGGTCTCCAGTTCGAGATAGACGGCACACCCCCGGCGGATCCAGCGCTCGGCCCGCCGCCGGTCGTGACGGGCTCCGAGCAACCCGATCTCGATGTCGCTGCGGGCCGCCTGGGCCCGCCACAGGGTCTGCTCGATGTGGTGATCGTCCAGGCCGGCGGCGAACAGCAACCACCCCATGTCGGGGTCGGCCACCAGCGCCGGGAACTCCCCCATGTCCGCGCAGGGCACGATCTCCACACCCCCCTGACGCATGGCGCCGTCCGTACCGGTCGGCCACCACGACCCCAGAAGAATGGCGTTGCCACATCCTTTTTGCTGACGTACTGATGAGTCCAAGGCTGCGTCCCCCCGCTCATGCCAAAGGCCCTCGTCCGTAAGTGCACACGTATCGCACCGATCGGATTATCCAACTGATCCTAACCAGATCGGACGGATATTTAACCCCCGCGACCACATCAATCAGCAACGGGCCGAAGAAAACTAATCGGTAATGTCAGAATCGGCCGATCACGTTGTTGACCAGGAAGTGCCGGGCCGGTTTGGTCGGCTGCTCGACCGGGCTGAAGGTGAGGCGGTGCAGGTAGAACCAGCCCGAGGCGAAGGCCCGCACGGCCGCCGTCATGGTCTGCTTGAAGTCCTGTGTCTTCTTCAGGCCGACCAGGTCCACCGAGTGCTCCCAGTCCGCGTCCAGATTGCGCACCCACGCCGCCGCGGTGCGCGAGTAGTCGGCGAAGTCGTTGCGGGCGGCGACCAGGTCGAACAGTCCGTCGGACGCGGCGACGACCTCGCTGAGGAAGGCCGGATTGCACTCGGGGTAGTTCTTGGCCGCCATCGACAGGTCGCTCAGCCAGCGGCGTTCCAGCGGGAAGCGGTGCCCCCAGGTGATGGTCTGCACCACCAACCGGCCCTGCGGCGCGATCATCGAGCGGCACTGCTCGAAGAAGGCCCGGTAACCGGCAATCTTGCGGCGTTGCGACATGCCCGGCCGGGCGAAGTGCTCGAACGCCTCGAACGAGATGATCGCGTCGTAGGGACGCACCGGCCGGTGGTCGGCCCAGTTCTCGACCCGCACCTCCAGACCCGGAACCTTGCGGGCCCGCAGCCAGTCGGCCCCGGTCTGGCTCAGGGTGATCCCGACGGCCTCGGAAATCCCCTCCTTCTCCAGGAGTCGCTTCACCTCCGTGCCGTATCCGCAGCCGACGTCGAGAACCCGCTGTCCGGGCTCAATCCGGGCCTGTTCGGCGAGGTAGTCCATCTTGCGGTCCTGGGCCTGCTCGAGCGTGTCCCCGGGCTGCCAGAGGGCCGCGGAGTAGGCCAGGCTGGGGCCCAGCCAGATCCGGAAGAACTCGTCGGGCAGGTCGTAGTGCTTGCGTGCGGCCTCGACCGAGACGCCTCGGTAGCGGCCGTTGACCGGGTTCTGGAGCAGTGCCATGTCAGATCTCCTCAGTGACGGGAACAGAGCCGGAACCGGCCCGGTGACCGGACAGGGCGGCCCGCAGGCGATCCAGTCCCCGGGCGGTACTGATCAGGGGTGCGTAGCCCAGGTCGCGCCGGGCCGCGCCGATGTCGAACCAGTGCTCGGTGGTGAGGTGCTCGAGCAGGAACCGGGTCAGGGGCGGTGCCCCCGGCAGCGAGCCCAGGCGCCAGGCGGTCTCACCGGCCGCGGCGATCACCCGGGCGGCTGCCACGCTGATCCGCCGGTGCTCGGGCGGCAGGCCGGCCGCCCCGAGCCACAGGTTGATCGTGGCGGCGACCGGCCGCGGGTCGTCCTGGGTGATGAAGTAGGCCTTCCCGGCCGGGACCGACCCCGGCTCCAGCCGCTCGAGCGCGAGAAGGTGCGCGTGAGCGGCATTGTCCACGTACACCGTGTCGATGAGCCGGTCGCCGGGCCCGATCTGACGCAGCCGCCCGCGCCGAGCCGCCGCGGCGAAGCGGGGCACGAAGTGCGGGTCGCCCGGCCCCCAGACCAGGTGCGGGCGCAGGGCACAGGTGGCCAGACGGGAGCCGTTCGCAGCCAGCACGAGCTGCTCGGCGATCGCCTTGGTGTACGGGTAATGACAAGTGAAACGGGTCGCGTAGGGCACACTCTCGTCGACGCCGGCCAGGTCGCGGCCACCGTGCACCACGCTCGGGCTCGACGTCAGCACCAGCCGGTCCACCCCGTGCCGGCGGCAGGCCGCGAGCACGTGCTCGGTGCCGCGCACGTTGGTCTCGAAGAAGTCCTCGTACGGCCCCCAGAAGCCGGTGCGGGCGGCGCAGTGCACCACCGCGTCGCTGCCGGCCACGGCCCGGGCCACGTCCCGCGCGTCCCGCAGGTCACCGCGCACCACGTCCACCGGAACACCGCCCGGAACGCCCTCCAGAACGCCCTCCAGAACACCAACCGGCACACCAACCGGAACTGCGGCCAACGGCGGCAGTTCGCGGCGGCTCAGCACCCGCACCTGGTGACCGGCCGCGCGTAGCTGCACGAGGATGGCCCGCCCGAGGAAACCACCTCCCCCGGTGAGCAGCACCCTCACGAGCGTTCCCGCGTCCTCAGATACCGCCCCGCCGCCACCGGCGACGCCACTCCCGACCGGAAGACGACCTGCCCGCCCACGCACACCGCGGGCACCGCACGGTCGTTGCGGTTGACCATGCGCCGTAGGCCGCCGAAGACGTCCATCGGTGCCTCGTGGTAGGAGTTCACCTCACCGTCGAGCCCTTCGGGGTCGATCACGGTGATGTCGGCCCGCGCCCCCACCTCCAGCCGGCCCGCGTCCAGCCCCAGCCAGGCCGCCAGTTCACCGGTGAGCCGGTGCACGGCCGCCTCGGTGGTCATGAACGGCTGCCCGGAACGCTGGGCCTCCCGCACCCGCCACAGCAGGCGCAGCGGGAAGTTGTAGAAGGCCATGTTGCGCAGATGGGCGCCGGAGTCGGCGAAACCGATCTGCACCCCGGCGTCGACGGCCATCCGGTCGAGCACGTCGGGCCGGTGATTGGCGATCGTGGTGCGCCAGCGCAGTTTCTGCCCGTGCAGCACCATCAGCTCGCAGAACGCGTCCACCGGGTGGATGCCACGACGGTCGGCGGCCTCGCCGAAGCTCAGGCCGATCAGCGAATCGTCCGGGCAGTCGACAATCTGCGCGTCGTACAGGTCCCGGTGCCAGGCCTTCACCGGGAAGCGGCGGCTGTACTCGGCGCGGAACCGGTCCCGGTAGCCCTGGTCGGCCATCAACTCCCGCCGCTCGACCTCGTCGCGCAGGTGCAGGGCGGCCGCGGTGGCACCGAACTCCTCGAAGATCACCAGGTCGATGCCGTCGGCGTAGAGCTCGAACGGCAGGGGCAGATGCTGCCAGCGCACATCGGCGCGACCGAACCGGTTCGCCGTGCGCGCGCTGAATCCCGGCACCCGGAAGAAGAACGGCGCCGCCTTGGGGTCGATCGCGGTGAGCAGCGTGGTGCGTAGCGCCGGGCGCACGCCGAAGCCGGAGCTGCTCAGCAGGAAGAGCACGGTGTTGAGCGGCCGGGTGGTGTTCGGGGCGCTCTGCAGCACGGCTCCGTGCGAGCGCAGAACCGCGTGCAGACGGCGGAACTCGCGCCAGGTGGCGTAGGTCGAGGGCAGCCGGGCCGAGCGGTAGCGGTCACCGTCCAGCCGGGCGAAAGGGCTCGTCATCGACGACATCCCGAGCATGCCGGCCTTGACCGCCTCCTCGAGCAGGGCCTCCATCCGGGCCATCTCGGCACGGCTGGGCCGAGCCCGGGGGTCGACCGAGCGGCCCAGGCCGAGCACGTGGGCCCGCAGGTCGGAATGGCCGAGGAAACCGGCGACGTTGGGACCCAGCGGCAGCGCGTCGAGGGTGTCGACGTATTGCGCCGGGCCGGACCAGGTGCGCTGTTCCCGCAAGGTCTTGAGCACCTGGTCGCGGGGCACGGCCTCGACCCGGCTGAACAGGTCGGCGCAGTCCACCGGGTCGGAGAAGACCGTGGACAGGGAGCAGTTGCCCATCACGACGGTGGTGACGCCGTGGCGCAGCGACTCGGGCAGGCCCGGGTTCACCAGGATCTCGGCGTCGTAGTGCGTGTGGACGTCGATGAAGCCCGGAGTGACCCAGGCACCTTCGGCGTCGATCACCTCGGGGCAGCCCTCGACCGGCAGTGGCGGGCCGGAGATCTCGGCGACCACCCCGTCCCGGATGCCCACATCGGCCAGGACGGACGGGGCTCCGGTGCCGTCGAAGACGCGTCCGCGGCGGATGATCAGGTCGAAGGTCACGACGTCTCCCCGGCCCGGGCGCCGAGCTTGCGCTCGACCAGGTCCACCACGTCGAGGGCGCTCCCGGCGCGCAGCCCGTCGCCGTCGCTGATCCGGATGCCGAAATGGTCTTCCAGCTGGGTGAACAGCTGCAGCAGGCCCATCGAGCTGAGCCCGTGCACGCTGAGCGGGGTGTCGTCCAGGGCGATGGTCTGCCCGGACACCTGGTCGCCCACCGAGGTGGCGAACTCGACGACGGTGGCGAAGATCTGGTCCCTGGTCACGGTTCCTCCTGCTCGACACTGCTCGACGTTTTCTCGACACTGCTCGACGGCTTGTTTCAGGATCGGTAGACGAACTTGGTGAGCGCGGTGGTGACCCCGGACGAGGCCACGAGCAGCACCACCCGGTCGCCGTCCACCAGCTGTCCCCTCCCGATCGCCCGGGACATCGCCACCGGCACCGAGGCCGACACCGTGTTGGCGGTCTCGTGGTGACCCAGGCGGAAGCGGTCGGGGTCCAGGCCGCACCGGGTGGCCAGGAGACGGGACATGCCGTCGCTGGCCGAGTGCCCGAAGATCACATCGGGCTTGAACTGCTCGTACTCCGGGCGGTCCCGGTAGTGCTCGACCAGGCGGGCGAGGGCGAACTCCATCAGCCGCAGGCCGTGCGAGACGAAGCGCATCGGCTCGGCCGCGCCTGCCTCCGGGGCGTGGTGGCCGAACCAGTCGCCGGCGTTGGCCAGCGGCACGTAGCACAGCTGCCAACGGTCGCCGTAGGTGCGGAAACTGGCTTCGTAGTGATCGTTCTCGTCGTCGTCCGCGACAATCGTGGCGGTCGCGGCCTCGCCCACGGTCAGGCCCGGGTGCCAGCTCGGGAAGTTCTCCAGCGAGCGCAGCTCGTAGTGGTGGCTCTGCCGCGACCCGAACTCGGCGTTGAGGATCATGATGCGCCGGTGGGCACCGGTGGCCACGAGGTGACGCGCCAGGTCGAGCGATCGCACCCAGCTCGCGCAGGCGTCGGAGACGTCGAAGGCCGTGGCGTTGCGCAGGCCCAGACCGGCCTGCAGAGCGGTGGCGGCGGCCGGTTCGACCACGGCCCGGGCGACGCCGGTGTAGATCAGCAGGTCGATCTCGTCCCGGTCGGTCCCGGCGGCGCTCAGGGCCTGTTCCCCGGCGCGCAGGGCGAGTTCGTGCGGCAGTTCCCCGGCCCCGCAGTGGTAGCGAACGGTCGTGCCGCACGAGTCGAAACTGCTGCGCAGAAGGCGGTCCACCACGTCCAGGTCCGAGGCCGGAAGGTGCCGGGCACTGGCGTGCCGGACCGCGGTGAGTACCTCGGCGTTGGTGACCTGCCGCGAGGGGAGGACGTGCTCGAGGGCCAGGAATCTCACGGGGTGCTCCTCACGGCGACCGGACGGGTGGACTCGAAGCTGAAGAACCCGGCCTCGGTCATCTCCGCGAGCGACTGCGCGAAGGCCAGGCTGACGAGCTGGAGGTCCTCGTCGGTGTGGGCGTCACCGATCATCAGGGTGTGCAGTTCCGGCAGGTACACGCCGTGCTTGCGCATGTAGCAGGCCAGGGCGATGTTGGCCTTGGTGTGGGAACCCGCCAGCCGGTCGCGGATCAGCTTGGGACGGGCGTAGTCGAAAGTGATACCGAGCAGCGAGTGCTGCCCGGAGATCTCGCAGGAGAGGCCGAGGGCAGCCACGTGCGAGCGTAGTTCGCCGACCAGCCAGGCGGTCTTGCGGTCCAGTTCGGTGTAGATGCCCGGGTGGTCACGCAGGTGGCCCAGCACCGCGGCACCGGCGGCCGCGGTGATCGAGTTGCCGCTCATGGTGCCGCCGACGAACGCGCGGCCGTGTACGTCGAGGAACGGGTCGCCGCTGCTGCGGGCGACCCCTACGACGGCGGGGCGCCCGACCACGGCGCCGCAGGGCAGGCCACCGCCGATGATCTTGCCCAGGCAGGTGAGGTCGGGGGTCACCCCGGCCAGGTGCTGTACTCCCCCGTAGGCGACCCGGAAGCCGGTGACGACCTCGTCGAACACCAGCAGCACGCCGTGGGCGCGGCAGGTCGTGGCCAGGCGGCGCAGGAAGGCGGCGTCGAATCCCCCGGTGACCGACGGCATCGGCTCGACGATCACGCAGGCCAGGTCGCCGGCGGCGTCGGTGATGCGTTGCAGACTCTCGTCGAGGCCGTACTGCAGCACCAGGGTCTGGTCGACGACACTCTGCTGGGCGCCGGCCGAGTTGGCCACCGGCGCGGGCGACCGTGCCTCGCCGCGGTAGCGGAACCAGGAGCTGACCATGCCCTGGTCGGAGAAGCCGTGGTAGTGGCCCTCGAACTTGGCCACGCGCTGGCGGCCGGTGTGGGCGCGGGCCATCCGGACGGCCATCTGCACCGCCTCGGTGCCGGAGTTGGCCAGCACGGCCAGGGTTCCGGGGAAGGCCGCGGTCAGGGTGCGGGCCAGGGTGAGCTCGGCCGGGCTGCCCAGGGCGTTGACGCCGCCGGAGTCGAGCGCCCGGCGGATGGCCGCGGCCGGTACCGGGTGGCCGTAGCCGAGCATGTGCGGGCCGAATCCACCGGACAGATCAACGTATTCGTTGCCGTCCAGGTCGGTGAGCCGGGAGCCGCAGGCCCTCGCGACGACGATCGGGTAGGCGGCGGGCAGCACGAACCGGTCGAAGTGGGTCGGGGCGACCAGGTACCGGGCGGCGTCGCGGCGGGCGGCGCCGGTGATCGGGGTGCGGTCGCCGAGTTCCCGTTCGAAGGTGTCGCGCAGTTCGTCGCTGAGGTACGGGGAGAAGCGGTCGGTGAACTTGCGCCCGTTGCGCCAGATGTCGAGCTGCGGGTCGACCTGGCTGAGGAATCCTTCACCGGTCAGGGTGCTGAGGGCCAGGAGGGAGAAACGGGTGGCGATCAGGCTGCCGTTCCGCTGGAGCAGGCGGGAGGCCTCGTCGAGGAACGACATGGTCGACCAGTGGTCGGTCTCGGTGGTGAAGTGACGGCGCAGGATGCCGGTCAGCTGGGCGTGGTACTCCCCCGATCCGCGGGTACGTTCGGGGTGCTGCGCGAAGGTCGTGGTGAACCGGTCGGCAGCCAGTTCCCATTCCTGGCGCACGCAGGCGAAGTAGAACGACGACAGGTTCCACTTGTCGTCCTCGGACAGACGCCCCACCAGGCCGAAGTCGAGCAGCACGATGCGCCCGCCGGGCTCGAACAGGAAGTTGCCCGGATGCGGGTCGACGTGGAAGAGGCCGTGGAAGTAGACCATCGTGTTGAAGGCGTCGAGCAGGCGCGCGGCCAGTTCCTCGCGCCGGTGACCGGCCCGGTCCGGGTCCTGGCCGGGCACACCCTCCACGAACTCCATCACCAGCAGGTCTTCCCGGCACGCGGCCGGGATCGTGTCCGGCACCCGCACGTAGGGGTGGTTGCGGAAGTTCTCCGCCACGGCCTCCTGCCGGGCCTGCTCGGCCAGCAGGTCACACTGCCCGGTCAGCAGCGGCCGCAGGGCGGCGAAGTGCCCGGCCAGGTCGACGTGCCGCACGGCGGGCACCAGCAGGCCGGCGCCGCGGATCAGGGCGCCGAGGATCAGTGACGCCGCGGCCAGACGTTCACGTACGCCGGTCTTGACCACCTTGACGGCCACCCGGCGGCCGTCCACCAGCCGGGCGGTGTGGACCTGGGCGACCGATCCGACGGCGATGGGATCCTCGTCGAACTCCGCGAAAAGACCTGCGCCCGAGCGGTTCAGCGTGGCACGCAACTGGTCACGGCGCATCGGGGGCAGGTCGGAGAAGAACGAGCGGAACTGCTCGACGGTGTCGCCCGCCAGCACCCCCGACTGGGTGCCGAGCACCTGGCCCGCCTTGATGTACAGGGGCCCCAGGCGCAGCAGGTAGCCGCGCAGCAGCTCGGCATCGCCCGGACCCCCGGGCAACGCCCGGCGCAGGCCGAAAACACAGCTCCAGCCGACGATCCTGACCCCCTCGGAGACCAGGTGCGGTAGAAGACGCCAGGAATCGCGCATGAATCCCCCGGTCCGGAAAATGATTTCGTGCGGCACCGTCGAAGTTCCCCCTTTCAGACTAGAGACGACGTCCGCCGGTCGGCATCCCGGGAATCCGTGGGCGCCCCCGTTTTCTCCGACCGTCGCGTTGTGGCTGCGCAGGAACGAATTTCACTGACCCACCGGCTCGACCCCCGGCGTCAATCATTTCCAACTATGACTTTTGCGACATACCGCGGTGTAAGGTTGCTTTGTAGGTTGTGGCGCAGCTCACTGACGAGCCGATGAGAGGGGAGCGTCCTTGTCACATCGCCGGTCACATCGACGCCTGCACACCATCACCGCCGCCGGGCTGCTGCTGGTGCCGCTGCTCGGCCTGGCCGGCTGCGGACAGGAGTCGCCCACCAACAGCGCCTCCGGCTTTCCGGCGACCGGCCGGCTGCAGCTGATCGCCCCGGCCGCACCGGGCGGCGGCTGGGACGGCACCGCCCGGGCCCTCAGCCAGGCCGTGGAAGACTCCGACCTGGTGAAGAACCCCCAGGTCATCAACATCGAGGGGGCCGGCGGCACGATCGGCCTGGCCCGGTTCGTGGCCGACGACGACCCGAAACAGCTGCTGGTCATGGGGGCCGTGATGATCGGTGCGATCGCGGTCAACCAGTCGCAGATCACCATCGCCGACGCCGTGCCGGTGGCCCGCCTGACCGGCGAGTCCGAGGTGCTCGTCGTGCCGAAGGACTCGCCGTTCCAGACCCTCGACGACTTCACCCGCGCCTTCACCGACGACCCGGGCGGGCACGCGATCGCCGGTGGCTCGGCGGGCGGCACCGACCAGGTCACGGCCGGGCTCTACGCCGAGGCGGTCGGTGTGGACCCGCGGAAGGTCAACTACATCCCCTACTCCGGCGGGGGTGAGTCCCTGGCCGCGATCCTCGGCGGCCAGGTCGCCGCCGGGATCTCGGGCGTGCAGGAGTGGGCCGGGCAGATCGAGTCCGGCGACCTGCGGGTGCTCGCCGTCAGCTCGCCCGAGCGCATCGGTTCCCTCGACGCGCCGACGTTCACCGAACAGGGTGTGGACGTGGAAGTGGCCAACTGGCGCGGCATCCTGGCGCCCCCGGGAACCACGGCGGACGAGGTCGCGGACATCCAGCAGTTCCTCACCGAGGTGCACGACAGCCCGCAGTGGAAGCAGGCACTGAGCACCAACGGCTGGGACGACACCTTCATGGTCGGCCCGCAGGTGGCACCGTTCTTCGAGGAGCAGGTCACCGAGTACGCCGGCACCCTGAAGAAGATCGGACTCGTGGAATGAGCCAGGCAACCACCGATCGCCGCGGTCTCACCGAGATCCTGCCCGCCGGTCTGCTCGTCCTCGTCGGGATCTACATGATCGTCGACGGCCACTCCCTGCGCACCCCGCCCACCGAGGGCGCCATCGGCCCGCGCTTCTTCCCCTACGTCGTGGGCGTCGCCCTGGTCGTGGTCGGGATCTGGCTGGCCGTCGCGGTCTGGCGAGGCGACCGGGCCGAGCCCGAGGCCGGTGAGGACGTCGACACCGAGGCCACCACGCACTGGGGCACCCTGGCCGCGCTGGCCGGGCTGATGGTGCTCTACGTGCTGATCCTCGACCCGGTCGGCTACCTGCTCTCCACCATCGGCCTGTTCGCCGGCACCGCGTACACGCTCGGCGCCCGGAACCCGCGCTCGCTGGTGGCCGTCAGTCTGCTGGCGCCGTTCGTCACGTTCATCGTGTTCACCCGGCTGCTCGGGGTGTACCTGCCCAACGGCATCCTGCAGGCGGTGATCTGAGCATGGGCAACCTCGACCTGCTGCTGCAGGGCTTCGGCGACGCGCTGACACCCACCTACCTGCTCTACGCCCTGGCCGGCGTCACCATCGGCACCGCCGTGGGCGTGCTGCCCGGCATCGGCCCGGCCATGACCGTGGCCCTGCTGCTGCCGATCACGTTCACGCTCGACCCGACCGGCGCGTTCATCATGTTCGCGGGCATCTACTACGGCGGCATGTACGGCGGCTCCACCACCTCCATCCTGCTCAACACCCCCGGTGAGGCCTCGTCCATCGTCACCGCGCTGGAGGGCAACCAGATGGCCAGGGCCGGGCGCGGCGCCGCCGCCCTGGCCACCGCCGCCATCGGCTCGTTCGTCGCCGGCACGCTCGCCACGATCCTGCTCACGCTGCTCGCCCCGCAGGTCGCCGACCTCGCGGTGAAGCTCGGCCCGCAGGACTACTTCGCCCTGATGATCCTGGCCTTCCTCACCGTCTCCGCCGTGCTCGGCGCCAGTCTGGTGCGCGGGCTGGCCAGCCTCCTCATCGGCCTCTCCCTGGGCCTGATCGGCATCGACGCGCTCACCGGCCAGGCCCGGCTCACCCTCGGCATCGCCCAGCTGGCCGACGGGGTGGACGTGGTGGTCGTCGCCGTCGGTCTCTTCGCGGTGGGCGAGGCGCTGTGGGTGTCGTCCCGGTTGCGTCACGCCCCCGCCCAGCTGCTGCCGGCGGCGGGCCCCTGGATGACGCGGGACGACCTGCGCCGGTCGTGGAAGCCGTGGCTGCGCGGCACCGCACTCGGCTTCCCGTTCGGCACCCTGCCCGCCGGCGGCGCCGAGATCCCCACGTTCCTCTCCTACGCCACCGAGAAGCGCCTCTCGCACCACCCCGAGGAGTTCGGGCACGGCGCCATCGAGGGCGTCGCCGGTCCGGAGGCCGCCAACAATGCCGCCGCCGCAGGCGTTCTCGTGCCCCTGCTGACCCTCGGCCTGCCCACCTCGGCCACCGCCGCGGTCCTGCTCGCGGCTTTCCAGCAGTACGGGCTCCAGCCCGGCCCGGCCCTTTTCGAGACCAACAGCGACCTGGTCTGGGCGCTGCTGGCCAGCCTCTACATCGGCAACGTGCTGCTGCTCGTGCTCAACCTGCCGCTGGTCGGCCTGTGGGTGCGGCTGCTACGCATCCCCCGCCCCTACCTGTACGCCGGGATCCTGATGTTCGCGGCCCTCGGCTCGTACACGATCAACCTCTCCGCCGTCGACGTGGCTCTGCTGTTCGTCATCGGGGCCCTGGGCTTCGTGATGCGGCGCTACGGCTGGCCGGTCGGGCCGGCCGTGGTCGGGCTGATCCTCGGCCCGGTCGCCGAGCAGCAGCTGCGCCGGGCCCTGGCCATCAGCCAGGGCGACGTGAGCACCCTCTGGTCCACGGCATTCTCGGCGACCGTGCTGGCCGTCTGCGCCGTCGTGATCGCAGCCCCCCTCATCCTGCGTGCGATCCGCAGGTCCCCCACTCCCGACGAGGTGCACCGGTGACCGTCCTGCTCGCCCACACCCCCCACGCCTCCGCCGAGGCCGCCTTCGAGTCCGCCCTGGAACAGGCCATCTTCCGCGACACCGACCTGGTCCTCGTCAACGCCACGAAGGGCGAGACCCTAGTCGACCCGAAGTACGCGACGGACGAGGCCCTCACCGAGTTCTCGCAGCGCGCCGCGGGTCGCGGGGTCGGCCTGAGCATCGAGCGCCCGGTCGACGCCGACATCGCCGCCGCCGTTCTCACCGTCGCCGGCCGGTACGACACCGACCTGATCGTGCTGGGCGTGCGTCACCGCTCGGCCGTGGGCAAGTTCCTGCTCGGAAGCGTCGCCCAGAGAATCATTCTCGACGCCGACTGCCCCGTCCTCGCGGTCAAGGCAGACACGATCGGCGCGGTAGGCTAGATCCTTACATCGATGTGAGTTTCAAGTCCTGGTGGGGGGAGAGATCCGATGCGGATCGGTGAGCTGGCAGAACGCACCGGCGTGAGCGTGCGCTCGCTGCGCTACTACGAGGAGCAGGGCCTGCTCAGCAGTGAGCGCAGCTCCGGCGGCCATCGGCACTACACCGAGCAGGAGATCGACCGGGTCGAGTACCTGCAGCGCCTCTACTCGGCGGGCCTGTCCAGCCAGACCATCCTGCGGGTCCTGCCCTGCCTGGAGTCGCCGAACGGGGAG
This sequence comes from Kineosporia sp. NBRC 101731, assembly GCF_030269305.1. NCBI lineage: Bacteria > Bacillati > Actinomycetota > Actinomycetes > Kineosporiales > Kineosporiaceae > Kineosporia > Kineosporia sp. NBRC 101731. The sequence goes on along the minus strand of NZ_BSTC01000021.1, from coordinate 58,516 downwards.
ACCAGCGACTCCGCGTTCGCCCATCTGGTGGCCGAACGCGACAAGCTCCGCGAGCACATCGCAGGCCTGACCCGCACGCTGGAGTCGCTCGACGAGCTGATCGTGCTCAACCGCGCGCGGCGCGACCAGTTCGACGAGGCGACCCCGGACGTCACCTGAGGTTCCCGCCCAGCACCCGGGCGAGCACGGCCTCCGCACCGCCCGAGGGCAGCGCGTCACCGCGCCAGGCCACGTGCTGGTCCGGCCGCACCAGGAAGTACTGCGCGTCGCGGTACGGGCTCCCGGCCGGCACGTCCTTCACGTGCACGACCGCGAGGAGGATTCCCCGTCGGGCCGCCGCCTCAGTGAAAGATGCTTCCAGGGAACGATCCTCACCGATCGACAACAGCGCGAAGCCGGAGCCGATCCGGTCGTGCAGGGTACCGCCGTAGGTGTCGACGAGACCGTTCGGGGCTCGGTGGCCCGGTCGTGGATCGTCCTCGTAAATTCCAGACTCCCAAGGTGTCTCGTCTCTCACCGAACTGGCCTCGTACCAGATCGCCCGGGACTGGTCGTACCGCTCATCGAACGTGACGCCCGGCGCCACCACCGACTCCGCCGCCAGCTGGGCCCGGATCTTCTCCCGGCGCTCGATCGCCCACTCGCTGGTGTCCTGATCGGCCGGGATTCCCTCGGCCCGCAGTTGCGCCAGGGTCGCGCGTGAACGCCGCGATCGTTCCAGCGCGTGGTCGGCCACCCGCCAGTTGTGCCTGCGGCGTTCCTCGTCGTAGGAGTCGAGCAAGGCCGGTGGAGCCTGGTCCCGCAGGACGGCCGTCAGTTTCCAGCCGAGGTTGACCACGTCGCCGAAACCTTCGCCGAGGTTGCCGCCCGGGGTGCGCACGTGGGCGGCATCACCCGCCAGGAGCACCCGGCCCTGCCGGAACGTCCGCGCGATCCGGGTCGCGTCGTAGTACGGGGTGGCCGAGACCAGGTCCAGATCGACATCGAAACCGAAGGACGCGCGGGCGGTGTCGAGTAGTTCGCGTTCGGTCGGCCGGTGCTCCAGCGGGAAGGGACCGGCGTACACACGCCATTCGCGATGACTGACGGCCGCCAGGAACCCCGAGGACTTCTCGTTGAACACGATGTTCACGCCGCTGGGGGCGGGCCCCACCCGGCCGCTGATGTCGGGGGTGCGCACGATCAGCCGGAAACGCTGTTCCCGGGCCCGTTCCCCGTCGCGTTCGATACCGGCCAGGGTCCGCACCGTGCTGCGATTGCCGTCCGCACCGATCACGTAGCGGGCCCGCACCAGGCGCGCCTCGCCGTCGGACACCACCCGGGCCTCGACCCCGTCAGCACTCTCTTCCAGGGCACGCAGTTCCCAGCCGCCCGAGACCGGCACCCGCAATTCGCCCAGGCGCTCGATGAACACCTTCTGCACGGCTGATTGAGGACGCCTCAGAGCCTCTTCGGGGCTGGCCCGCCGTTCCGGGACCGTCGGCTCAGTGGGCCCGGCGGATCCGGCAGGGCCGAGATCATGCCCCACCAGCGAGGTGACGAGCCGGATGCCCCGGTTCCACTCCGGCGGGAAGGTCCACTCGTCACGGATCCGCTGCAACAGGCCCCAGCGCCGGAAATGCTCGACCACGCGCGGGGTGTGGCCCATCGCCCCGGCCCGTACCAGGGTGGCCCGCGTGGCCTTGTCGACCACGGCCACGCTGACACCCCGGCCCGCGAGCTCGACCGCCGCCGAAAGGCCCACCGGCCCCGCTCCGACGACCAGCACGTCCACCTGTTCCGGAAGATCGTCGTGCGGGAAGAGCACCGTGTGGACATCGCGCCCACCGGTGAGGGAAAGATCCGGCCGGTACGCCTCGTCCCTCAATTCTTCGTTCGTGATCATGCGAACTGTCCCCGGGTAACGTCTGCGTGATCACGAACCGAGTGGGGGTTCTCCGGGATCGGGAGGCCGAGATGGCCTCGCAGGGTGTCGTGTTCGTAGCCGCTCCGGAACAGGCCGCGTTTCTGCAGCAGCGGCACCACGTCACCGGCAAAGCGTTCCAGGTCGTCCAGGGCACGGAAGCTCAGGTTCAGGCCGTCGGCAGCACCGGCGGTGAACCACGCCTCGATCGCGTCCGCGACGGTGTCCGGCGCCCCGGTGAACGGCGAGGGCCGGTACTCGGTGAGGGACTCCACCACCTGACGCAGGGTGAGGCCCTGCGAGGTCGCGCGCTCGACGATCGCCTGCCCCGCCGTGCGTCCACCCTTCTCGGCCCGGTGGGCGACATCCGGGAACGGCGCGTCCAGGTCGTGCCGCGCGAAGTCGTACGCCCCGAAACTGCGGCCGAGGAAGCCCAGTTTCCGATCGAAGTCGTTGTCCTCGTCGTAGATTTCCCGGGACCGGCGATGAGCCGCGGCGTCCGTGGAGGCGACTACCGGAGAGGCGCCGGTGAAGATCACCACATGGTCCGGGTCGCGACCGGCCGCCGTAGCCCGCTGCTTGATGTCGCTGAAGTAGGCCTGGGCCTCGGCCAGTGTACCGCCGGGCGCGTAGATACCCTCGGCCACCTGTGCCGCCAGGTGGCGGCCCTCCTCGGAGACGCCGGCCTGGAAGATCACCGGCTGCCCCTGAGGCGAGCGGGAGACGTTCAGCGGGCCGGCGACCGAGAAGTGCTCACCGACATGGTTCAGCGCGTGCAGCTTCGACGGTTCGAGAAACCGGTTGTCGTCCAGGGAGGCCGGGAATGCGTCGTCCTCGTAGGAGTCCCACAGCCCGCGCACCACCTGCACGGCCTCCAGCGCCCGCCCGTACCGGGTGGCGTAGTCGAGGTGCTCCTCCAGGCCGTAGTTGCGCGAGGTCCCGGTGTCGAAGCTGGTGACCACGTTCCACGCCGCCCGGCCGCCGCTGATCAGGTCGAGCGACGCGAACCGCCGGGCCAGGTTGAACGGCGAGTTGTAGGTCGAGCTCGCCGTCGCGACCAGGCCGATGTAGCTGGTGTGCGTGGCCACGGCCGAGAGCAGGGTCAGGGGTTCCAGGCGGTTCAGGTAGTGCGAGGGGTAGTCGGGGGTGATGAACTGGCTGTCGACAATGAAATACGCATCGAAAAGAGCCGCTTCGGCGATCTGGGCCTGCCGGATGTAGTACTGGATGTCGATACTGGCGTTCTTCGGCACCCGCGGGTCTTTCCACAGCCCGTGCTGGCCCGGGCCACCCACCCCGTAGGCGGCGACCGCCAGGTGGAGTCTGCGCGTCATACCGGTTCTCCGTTCAGCTGAGCTCGTAGTGCCTGACGTTCGGCCCGGGTGGCGGACGACGCGTGCAGCGTGGGCACCGAACCCAGCAGCAGCCGGGTGTAGGCGTGCTGTGGTGTCCGCAGAACCTCGGCGGTGGAACCGGACTCGACCAGTTCGCCCTGGTACAGCACCGCGATCCGGTCGGCGACCCCGGCCACCGAGCCGAGGTCGTGCGAGATGAACACCAGGGCGGTGCCGGCGTCACGCAGGTTCTTGATGATCTGCAGGATCTGCACGCGGTTGGCGGCGTCCAGCGCGGACACCGGCTCGTCGAGGATGATCAGCGCGGGCTCGACGACCAGGGCCCGGGCCACCGCGACCCGCTGGCGCTGGCCCCCCGACAACTCGGCCGGACGGCGCGCCAGCAGGTGCTCGTCGAGGTTCACCCGGGCCAGCTGTTCCCGTACGGCCTGCAGTGCGGACGCGCGCGGGTCACCCCGCAGCAGCAGGGGTTCGAGCAGCGACTCCTGAACGGTCAGGTCCGGATCGAGGCTGCGCAGCGGGTCCTGGAACACGTACTGCACCACGCCGCGCCGGCGGAAGGACCGCCACTGCCGCTGCGAGTACCCGGTGACGTCCTCGCCGCCGATCCGGACCCGGCCGCCCGAGGCCCGCACCAGACCCAGCACCGTGCGGGCCAGGGTGGACTTGCCCGAACCGGTCTCCCCGATCAGGCCGAGCGTCTCCCCCGCCCGTACCTGGAGCGAGACGCCCGACAGTGCGCGATGTCGGCGCCGGCCCACCCCGTGGTGGACATCGAGGTCGCAGACCTCGAGCACCGCGTCCTCGATCTCCGGGACATCAGGCACCGGCGGGCTCCTTCAGGTCGGGGCGGTCGAGAGGGCCAGGGCCGGCGAGAGGGTCGGCGCGGTCGAGATAACGGTCCAGCCCGTACTGCTCGTGCTCGGTGATCAGGAGCCGGGTGTACGCGTGCTGCGGGTCGTGCAGCACCGCGGCGGTCGGGCCCTGCTCGACCACCGCCCCGTCCCGCATCACCAGCACCTGCTCGCAGAGCTGGGCGACCACGGCCAGGTCGTGCGACACCACCACCAGGGCCAGGCCGGTGCTCTCCCGCAGATCCGTGAGCAGATCGAGGATCTCGGCCTGCACGGTGACGTCCAGGGCCGTGGTCGCCTCGTCGGCGATCAGGATCTTCGGGCGTAGCGAGATGGCCGCCGCGATGAGCACCCGCTGTTGCATGCCGCCGGACAGCTCGTGCGGGTACCGGCCGTAGACCCGGTGCGGGTCTCTCAGATGTACCTCGGCGAGCAGTTCCAGCGCCCGCTGCTTGGCCGGCCGGCGCCCCAGACCCGCCTTGACCCGCAGCACCTCGGCGATCTGCGAGCCCACGGTGAGCGAGGGATTCAGGTACGAGGCCGGGTCCTGGAACACCGCGCCGATCGTCGAGCCCCGCAGGGAGGTCCACTGTCGCGGGCTGAGGCCGGAGATGTCCTGCCCGTCGATCGAGATCGAGCCGTGCGACAGCCGCAGCCCCGGTGGCAGGATGCCCAGCGCCGAACGGCAGGTGAGTGTCTTGCCGCTGCCCGACTCCCCGACGATCCCGACCACCCCACCGGGTTCCAGGCCGAACGAGACACCGTGCACGATCTCCCGGCCACCGCCGCAGATCCGGACGTCCTGAAGCGCCAGCACCTTCTTGTCCGTGATCATGCAAAACCTCCCCGGGGAGGTTTTGCATGATCACGAAGGGATGGAGGGTCAGACACGAGGTTCACCTCACGCACGGTCTGGACGTCCCGCAGGGCGTCGGCCAGCAGGTTGCAGCCCCACACCGTGCCCATGATCAGCAGGGCCGGCGCCACGGGCGCCCACGGCTGGTAGTTCAGGTAGCCCAGGTCCGAGGCCAGCAGACCGCCCCAGGTCGGGGCCGGGGGCTGCACGCCGACGCCCAGGAAGGTCAGGCTGGAGACCACCACGAACCCGATGCCGATGGTCTGGGCCAGGGCGACGCCGATCGCCGGGAGCACCTTGGCCCACACGTGCCGGCGCACGATCTGGCCGAACGAGGCGCCGGAGATCAGCGCCGCCTCGACGTACTGTGAACGGGCCACGGCCAGCGTCGCGGCCCGCGAGACCCGGAAGAACAGCGGCGACACCAGCACTCCGACCACGAACATCGCCTGGGTGATGCCGTTGCCGAGGAGGGCGGTGACGGCCACGGCGAAGACCAGGAACGGCAGGGAGATCAGCGTGTCGGTCAGGCGCAGCACGCTCCACTCGAAGACCCGGCCGAGGTAGACGGACGCCATGCCCGGGATCGCACCGGCGAACAGCGCCACCAGTGCCACCTCGAGCGACCCGACGATGCTCGTGCGCGATCCGTCGAGCAGGCGGCTGAGCACGTCGCGGCCCAGGTAGTCGGTGCCCAGCCAATGCCCTCCGGAGGGACCGGCCAGGGTGGTGGTGCTGCCCGCGAGCGCGTCGTGCGGGGCCAGCAGCGGCCCGAACACGGCCAGGACCGCGACCAGCGCCAGGATGGCGAACGCGACCTTCCCGGTGGGGAGGGCCCAGATCCGGCGGGTCATGTCACACCCCTCGTTGTGAGGCCGGGGTGAGCCGGCCGAGAACGACGTTGACGATCAGGTTGAACAGGACGACCAGCACGATCGACACGACCAGCACGCCCTGCACCGCCGGCACGTCGCCGGCCTGCGCCGAGTCGTTGGCGAAACGACCGAAACCCTGCAGTCCGAAGATCCATTCGGTGACGACCGCGCCGCCGATCAGCGCCGGGAACTTCAGCCCGAGCACCGCCAGCGTGGGGCCCGTGCCGTTACGCAGCACGTGCCGCCAGAAGATCCGCCGCGGGCTGATCCCCCGCACCAGGGCCCCGGTGACGTAGTTCTCCCGGTAGGCCCCGATCAGACCCGAGCGCAGCTGCCGGGCCACGTCGGCGACGGTGTCGAAGCTGAGCGCCAGCGCCGGCAGCAGGATGTGCGAGAGCCAGGGCCACAGACCCAGTTCCAGCGGTACGTAGCCGGAGGCGGGAAACCAGCCGAACCCCACGGCGAAGACGGTGACCAGCACGATGCCGACCACGAAGGCAGGCATCACCGAGATCACCGTCATCACCGCGGTGATCGCCCGGTCGATCCAGGTGGTGTGCTTCAGCGCGGCCAGGGTCCCGAACGCGAACCCCAGGGTGATACCGATCGCCAGGGCCAGCGCCGCGACCGAGAGGCTGACGCCGAGCCCCATGCCGATCAGATCGGCCACGCCGACCCCGTTGGACCAGCTGTTACCCAGGTTCCCGTGCAGCATGTCGGTCAGCCAGGTCCCGTACTGGGCCAGGAACGGCCGGTCCAGGCCCCATTCCGCCTCGATCCGGGCGATCGCCTCCGGTGTGGCCTGCTCGCCCAGCTGCATCCGCGCCGGGCTCAGCCCACTGATCGCCCGCAGCGCGAAGGTCACGAAGGTGGCGACCAGGAACACCGGCACGAAGATCGCGACCGACTGGGCCAGCGTGATCAAGGTCCGGCCCAGCACCCGGCGAACTGCCGGACCAGCGCCGGGAATGAACTGCGGTGCAAGGGTACTTCCGGTCATCAGCTGCTCCTGTCTTCCCGCCGGAGACCCCTAGGAGATCTTCACACCCGTCCAGTTGACGTGTCCCGGGTGGGCGGGCAGCCCCGAGATCGAGGGATCCTTGGCGTAGACACTGGGCTGGGAGTAGGTGAAGACCAGCGCCTGGCTGACCAGTCCGGCCCGGGTGGCGGCCTGCAGGTTGACCTCGTAGTCACCGCCTTCCAGCGGGGTCTGGCGCACCTTCGCCACCGCCTTCTCGAAACCGTCCGGCTCGTAGGGCGTGCTGAGGTTCAGCGGGCCGTTCGGGCCGAAGTGCGCGGTGAGGGTCTGCAGCGGTGAGTCGCGGCCGGTGGTGCCGTACAGCGAGGCCACCAGGTCCTTGGCGAAGAACGGCGTGGCCCAGTTCTTGTCGATCTTGATGTTGACCGTGATGCCGATCGCCGCCAGCTGCGACTGCACGATCTCGGACGAGGGGTCCTCGGCCGGGATCACCAGATCGACAGTGAGATCGTCACCGGAGTACTTCGACTCGGCCAGAGCGGCTTTCGCCTTCTCCACGTCGTGCGGCCACAGGTCGGCCGACTGCGGGTCGTAGGCGATGTACTCCTTCGGGAACGGCTGGGTGGCGACGGCGCCGTAGCCGAAGGTCAGCTTGTCCACGAACTCCTGCCGGTCAATGCCGTACCGCACGGCCTCGACCACCTTCGGGTCGTCGAACGGCTTCTTGTTGACGTTCAGGCTGAGGTTCGAGGCGTTGTAACCGGGCTGGACGAACACGTCGAGCCCGGCCTTCTCCGCGGCCTGCGCCTGGGCCGCGGCCACGTCGGCGAAGTTGTACACCCCGGTCTGCAGACCCGAGACCACCGTGGAGGCGTCGGGGGCGGAGACCAGTTCCACCCGATCGATGTGGATGTTCGCCGCGTCCCAGTAGTCCGGGTTCTTCTCCAGCACGGCCTTGGTGCCGGGGATGAGCTGGGTGATCACGAAAGGACCGTGCCCGATCGGCTTCTGGTCGAGCGCCTTCGGGTCGGCGGCGGCCTGCGGGCTGGCCACCTGGAGCACGCGCTCACCGAACAGCAGCGGGATCTGGTAGTCCACCTGGGTCAGGTCCACGACCACGTCCAGGTCACCGTCGGCCGTGACCTTGTCGATCGAGGTGAGGTCACCGAAGAGGGCGGAATCCTCCTGGGTCTTGGCCCGCTCGATGGCCTTCTTCACGGCGTCCGCGTTCACCGGGGTGCCGTCGCTGAAGGTCAGGCCCTTGCGCAAGTGGAACGTGACCTGGTCACCCTGGTCGTTGTAGTCCCAGCTCTCGGCCAGGTCGGGCACCGCCTCACCCTTCTCGTTCACCCGGGTCACAGAGGCGTAGACCAGCGAAAGGTGCCGGAACTGGGCGCCGCTGCCTCCCACCACCGGGTCCCAGTGGGTCGGGAAGTAGGACGACGCCCATTTCAGGGTGGCGGCACCGGCCGCGGCGCTCGAGCCGGAGTCGCCGCAGGCCGCGAGCACCGCCCCGAGCGCAGGAACGGCGAGCAGACCGCCGAGGAAGGACCGCCGGCCGAGGCCGGGCGAGGAGTCTGGGGTCATGGGAGTGGTTTCCTTCGCTGATCACGAACGAGTTCGCAGGGGGGACGCTCGCCACGGCGCACACGAGCAGGTCGGCTCGCGGGGTGGCCGGCTCCTCGGCGCGGGAGTGCGCCGCTGGAGTGGGTCAGGGGACGAGAGACGCGGTTTTCGCTTCATCGGTATGGGCCGCGGTGTAACGGTTCTCCGGCACGGGCAGATCGAGGTTGCCGCGCAGGGTGGTCGATGCGTACTCGCTGCGCACGACGCCGCGCTCACGCAGGATGGGCAGCACCTGGTCGGTGAAACGGGCGAAGTCGCCGGGGGCGTTGACGGTGATGTTGATGCCGTCGAAGCCACCGGCCTCGAACCAGCGCTGGATCTCGTTCGCCACGGTGAGCGGCGACCCGACGAACGGCGAGCGCCCGGCGTCGAGCTGGTGCTGCACGACCTGCCGCAGGGTCCAGTCCTTCTCGGTGGCCCGGCGGGTGATGCCCTCGGCCTGGGTGCGGAAGCTCAGGGCGCCGGCCGCGGCCACCGAGGGGAACGGGGCGTCCAGGTCGTACTGACTGAAGTCATGCCAGCCGAAGGGCCTTCCGAGTTCGGCGAGCGCCTTGTCGAAGCTCTTGGCACCCAGGGCCGCATCCTGCAGCCGGCGGGCCTGCTCGTCGGTGTCGGCGATGATCGGGTGGATTCCCGGCACGATCAGCACGTTCTGCGGGTCACGGCCCTTGGCCGCGGCGCGCTCGCGCAGTTCGGTGCGGAACGCGACGGCCTGCTCGAGGGTCTGGGCGTGGGTGAAGATCGCGTCGGCGATCTCGGCGCCCAGGTCGCGCCCCTCCTCGGAGTCACCGGCCTGGAAGATCACCGGCTGCCCCTGCGGCGTGCGCTCCAGGTTGAGCGGGCCGACGACCCGGAAGTGTTCACCCACGTGGTCCAGGGCATGGAGTTTCGAGCGGTCGAGGAACTCCCGGCGTTCCCGGTCACGGGGCAGGGCGTCGGCCTCGTACGAGTCCCACAGGCCCTGCGCGACCCGGACGTGCTCCAGGGCCCGGCCGTAGCGGGTGGCGTAGTCGAAGTGCGCGTCGCGACTGTAGTTCCCGGCTGTTCCGGCGTCACCGCTGGTGACCACGTTCCAGCCTGCGCGCCCGCCGCTGATGTGGTCCAGCGACGCCAGGCGCCGGGCCACGTTGAAGGGCTCGTTGTACGAGGTGGTGAGTGTGCCGACCAGGCCGATGTGCTCGGTGTGCACAGCGATGGCCGACAGCAGGGTGAGCGGTTCCAGGCGGCTGAGGTAGTGGTTCGGGGAGTCGGGGGTGATGAACTGGCTGTCGACGATGAAGACGTGGTCGAACTTCGCCGCCTCGGCCTCCTGGGCCCGGGCGATGTACCAGCGCACGTCCACGCTGGCGTCGGTGGGGATCTCCGGATCCAGCCAGGTGTGATGCTGGCCCGGTCCACCGACGCCGAGCAGAACGGCGCCGAGTTTGAGTGTGCGACGGGGTGATTCGGACATGACGAGACCCTCCGGCCATGGACGGGGAGAATGAGTGGGGGACGACGCTCGGGCGAGCCGAGTCAGCGACAGAGCGCCGACCGGCCGCGAGCGTGATCGAGCCAGCGACAGCCCGTGAGGCTCACCGTGGCTGTTCGGGTCATGGGTCGAGCATGCGTGACCAGGAGATTTCTGTCTAACGATGCTTTGTGATGAACACCCATCACGAAAACGAATCATTCTCTAGTATTCTGGTAGACATGAGTCAGATTCTGGACATCGCTCCTCTCCGCAGCTTCGTCGCGGTCGCGGACACCGGCGGTTTCCAGCGGGCGGCCACATCGCTGCACCTGAGCCAGGCGGCCGTGAGTCAACACGTGCGCAAGCTGGAGAGCGCCACCGGACGGTCCCTCGTCGAGCGGCACGGCCGGGGATCCCGTCTGACCGCTGACGGCGAACGCCTGTTGTCACAGGCCAGGCGCATCTTGGCCCTGCACGACGAGACCCTGCGCGGCTTCGGGCGACGCACCGTCGAAACCGTGGTGATCGGTTCCACCGAGCACGCGGCCGCGCAGTTGCTGCCGTCCCTGTCCACCCAACTGGCGAGCAGTCTGCCCGACCACCGGTTCCGGTTCCGCCTCGACCGGGGCACCCGGCTACGCGAGGGCCTGACCGAGGGCCGCGTCGACCTGGCGCTGCTGCTCGGCCCGTCCGACGACCTGCGGGCCACACCGGTCGGCGACCTGAAGCTGACCTGGTACGCCGCCCCCTCCTGGCGACGGCCCCCGGCTCCCGCCCCGATTCCGGTGGTGGCGTTCGACCAGCCCTGCGTCCTCCGCACCCGGGCCCTGGAAACCCTTGCGGAAAACAGCATCCCGGCTATGGTTAACGCCGAGGCGATCCAGCTGGCCGGAGTTCAGGCAGCGGTCGGCGCCGGCCTCGGCGTCGCCCTGATGGCCACACTGGGCCAGACCCCCGAGGGCCTGGCCCCCCGCCACGACCTGCCGGCGCCCCAGCCCCTGCCGCTGGCCGTCTGGTCACGACAAGGGCTGTCCTCCCACACGTCCACCGCTGTCGCGCAGGCCCTGCGACGGCTGCTCACCGAGCCGGGCCGCCTGAAGACCCGCGGATCGTCCTACGCCGAAGTCGAGTTCGCCCAGGGAGCCTGACATGCCCGCCATCCACCTGACCCCCGACGAACACGGCAACGAGCCGGTCCGCACTCCCAGCGGTGTGCTGCTGCCACCCGGCATCGACCCGTTCCACACCCGCCTGCATCAGATCGCCCCCGCGAACCTGGTCGGGCAGACCACGCAGACCTCCGGCATGAAGCGACTGGAAGCCGTGAGCGGCAAGACCGTGGGTGCGCAGCATCTGTGGATGGGCCAGACCCACGTGCCAGCCCTGACCAACTCCGGCAACCACCACCACGGTGCCTCCGAGACCGCCATCTACGTGGTCTCAGGGCACCCGGTGTTCGTGTTCGCCGACCTGGACGGCGACGAGCCGGTGGAGCGGCGTATCGAGACCTCCCCCGGCGACTATGTGTTCGTGCCCCCGTGGGTCCCCCACCGCGAGGAGAACCCGGACCCGGGAGAAGAAGCTCTGGTCGTGATCGCCCGCACGACGCAGGAAGCTGTCGTGGTCAACCTGGGCGCACTGGACTGGTCAGAGGTGAGCACCCGGTCGTAGGGGCCGGGGACACTTTGCATGATCACGGACGGGGTTTGATTCTCTTCGTTCACAGCGCGCTCAGCAGCCCCGCCGCCACCGACGTCCCCTGTTCACTCACCGACCCGGCCACCTCGCGAGCCCGCGCGGACAGCTCGGGCGACAGCACCGTCCTCAAAGCAGTGGTCAGTGACTCGAGCGTGGGCACGCTGCCCTCGTGCGCGACACCGATACCGAGTTCCGCCACCCGGCCGGCGAAATAGGGCTGGTCGACCACCTGCGGCACGATCACCTGGGGCCGGCCGGCGCGGGTGGCCGTGGTGGTCGTGCCCGCACCGCCGTGGTGCACGATCGCGGCGCACCGCGCGAACAGGGTCTGCTGGTTGACCTCCCCGACGGCGAAGCAGTCGTCCTGGTCGTCGTGCAGCTCCAGAGCGGCCCAGCCGCTGCCCAGCACCACCCGGCGCCCGTGACTGCGCGCCGCCTCGATCGCGTCCCGCCCGGCCCCGGTCAGGTTCTGCTGCAGGCCCATACTGCCGAAACCGACGTAGACCGGCGGCTCCCCCGCGTCCAGGAATTCCACCAGGCCCGGGGGCAACGGGCGGTCGTCCGGGAGGATCCAGGCGCCCGTCTGCACCACGTCGAGGTCGGAATCACCCGGCCAGGGCGCGATCACCGGGTCCGCGGCCAGCCACGGACGGTCCGTGAAGACGTACGCGCGCACATCGTCCACCATCGGCAGCCCCACCGTGGCCCGGTGCTCGTCGAACACCCCGCCGAACACGACCTTCATGGTCTGCCGGTCGTACTCCCAGAGCTGGTGGTTGTCGGTCTCGCCCTCGGGCAGCGGACGCCCCGGGTAGGGGTAGGGACGATGGGCACCCGTGGGCAGGGTGGTCGGCTGGAACCTCACCGACACCCACCCGATGCCGAGCTGGTCGGCCGCGGAGCGCGCGCCGCACGCCGCCGGCATCAATCCGGTGCCCACCACCACGTCACCGTCTGCGCCGGCCGCGGCCATCACCGCCTCGTACTGGGTGGCCACCATCCGCCGGGCCCGGAACTGCAGTTCCTCCAGCGGCAGACGCCGCCCCACGTTCGGCCCCTGCTTGCGCGAGACCTCGGCGATCATCTCCTTCACCGGCTGACCGGCCGGCACCAGCGGCACCCCGACGCGCTCCAGCAGCGAGACGAAGTCGTCGTCGGGCGGGGTGCAGACCACCGCCTCGTGACCCAGCCCGATCAGCTTCACGGCCAGGGCCGCCAGTGGTTCCAGATCTCCACGCGACCCGTAGGTCGACAGAACGACGCGCACTGCGCATACCCCCCAAGGCTTTTGACATCCACTTCAGCTGACAGCCAGTGATTCTGGGGCAGGCCCGGGGCCTTGCCGCAAGGCCCCGGGTGCGCTATACCTTAGGAGCGGAGAGGGAAACCCTCTCCTTTTTTCATGCCTGAGGGCCCCCCGGGTACGTCAGCCCGAGGTGGTCGCGCAGTGTCGTTCCCTCGTAGTCCGTGCGGAACACCCCGCGCTCCTGCAGCAGCGGCACCACGGTGTCGACGAAGGGCCCCAGGCCGTCGGGCGTGATGTGGGGAACCAGGATGAAACCGTCCGAAACATCCTCCTGCACGAACTGATTGATGGTCTCGGCCACGCTGCTCGCCGACCCGATGAAGGTCTGGCGGCCGGTGACCTCGATGACCAGCTCGCGGGCCGAGAGCTTCTCCGCCTCGGCCTTGGCCCGCCACTCGTTCGCCAGCGCGATCGGGTCTTTCGCCAGCTGACGCACGCTGGCCCGGCCCTTGGCGATCGCCTCGCCCTCCACCACCGGGTCGAACGAGGGCAGCGGGCCGTCCACGTCGAAGCCCGACAGGTCGGTGTTCCAGAGCTGCTCGATGAAGTTGATCGCGGTCTGCGGCGAGACCTGGGCGCGGCGCACCTGGTGGGCGAGCTCCTCGGCCTCGGCGTCGGTGTCACCCAGCACGAAGCTCGCCGCGGGAAGGATCAACAGGTCCTCCCGCGAACGCCCGTACTTCGGCAGACGGCCCTTCACGTCGTCGTAGAACGCCTTGCCCTCTTTCCGGGTGGCGTACCGGGAGAAGATCGCGTCGGCGCCCGAGGCGGCGAACTCGCGGCCCTCCTCGGAGTCACCGGCCTGGAAGATCACCGGCCGGCCCTGCGGACTGCGGGGCACGTTGAACTGACCCTCGATGTCGAAGAACCGGTCCTCGTGCTTGAACGTGCCCGGGCGGTCCGTGCTGAGGAACCGGCCCTGATCCTGGTCGGCGAGGATCTCGACCCCGTTCCAGGAGTCGAACAGCTCGGTCGTGGTGCGCAGGAACGTACGGGCCCGTTCGTACCGGTCGCTCTGCGCGAGATAGCCACCACGGCGGAAGTTCTCGCCAGTGAACTGGTCCCAGCTGGTGACCACGTTCCACGCGGCGCGACCCTCGGACAGGTGGTCGAGGCTGGCGAACTGGCGTGCCACCTCGTAGGGCTCGTTGAACGTGGAGTTGATCGTGCCGGTCAGGCCGAGCCGCTGCGTCACAGCGGCCAGGGCCGCCAGCACGGTGAAGGTGTCGGGGCGGCCGACCACGTCCAGGTCGTAGATCTGGCCCTTCTGCTCGCGCAGCCGCAGGCCCTCGGCCAGGAACAGGAAGTCGAACTTGCCGCGCTCGGCGATCTGGGCGAACCGGCGGAACGAGTCGAACTCCACGTGGCTGCCCGCCGCCGGGTCACTCCAGACGGTGGTGTTGTTGACGCCCGGGAAATGGGCGGCGAGGTGGATCTGCTTGGTCATCGCTCAGGCCCTCACGTAACGGTTGGCAGGACGGTCCAGCTCGAGCAGCCCCCGCAGCGTGCCGTTCTCCGGGTACTGCGTGCGGAACAGGCCGCGCCGCTGCAGCTCCGGCACCAGGCCGCGGGTGATCCGGTGCAGGTCGTGGGGCAGGGCGGCCGGGCGCAGGCGGTAACCGCTGAGGCCCTGGGCCTGCCATTCCACCAGCAGGTTGGCCAGCTGGGCGGGCGTGCCGGCGAAGATCTTGGCATCGCTGGTGTATTCGGCCCCGGCCAGCTCGTTCAACCGGGCCAGGCGGTCGCGGGCGGCCTGCTCTGTGTCGTCGAGCACCACCACCAGATCGGCCCAGACGTGGATCTTCTCGTCCTGACGCCCGGCCGCGTGGCGCTGCTCGTCAATGCGGGCGACCAGGTCGGCGGCCTGCCCGGCGTCGTGGGGCGTGACAAACCCGAGGTCGGCCGCGCGCCCGATCAGCCGGTAGGGAACGTCCGCGTGGCCCAGGGCCGCCACCAGCGGCTGACCCTGCGGCGGGCGGGGCGTGATCGAGGGGCCCTTGACCGAGAACCAGCGACCGTCGAAGTCGATGTAGTGCAGCTTGTCGCGGTCGACGAAGCGACCGGTGGCGACGTCGCGGATCTCGGCGTCGTCCTCCCAGCTGTCCCACAGACGGCGCAGTACCTGCACGTAGTCGGCGGCCTCGTCGAAGTGGTCGGCCACCAGCTGCTGCACATCAGGCTCGTTGATACGGGCCAGGTCGATCAGCGGGAACTCCCGCCGGCCGAAGTGCTTCGCCGTGTCGTTGCGGACGGCCACCTGCACGCGCACCCCGGCCCGGCCGGTGGCGGCGTAGTCGAGGGTGGCGATCGCCTTGGAGATGTGGAACGGCTCGGTGTGGGTCACGATCACCGTCGGCACCAGGCCGATGTGCCGGGTCAGCGGCGCCACCCGGGCCGCGATCAGCACGGCGTCGAGCCGGCCCCGCACCCGGTCGGTGCGCGCGTCCTGCTCGGTGAACTCGTCCGACTGCAGATTCAGCGCGTCCTCGATCGTCACCAGGTCGAGGAGCCCGGCCTCTGCCTCGGTCACCAGGTCGGTCCAGTACTGCGGGGAGAAGAGCTCTTTCGGCCGGGCATCGGCCTGCCGCCAGGCTGCGGGATGCCATCCGGCACCGTCGAGGGCCACGCCGAGATGGAGCGGGGTGTTGCCGGTCACGTGATCTCCTTCAGAAATATCGGCGCTGGTCAGGGCTTTTCGTGGGGAATCTTCTCGCCGGCCTCGATCGCCACGCTCAGGCGGTTCTCCGGGGGCGGCAGCGGGCAGGTGGCCAGTGCCGTGTAGGCGCACGGCAGGTTGGCGGCCCGGTTGAAGTCGAGCACCACGTGCCCGTCCTCGTCCGGAGCCGGCACCTGGATCGCCCGGTTCGCCGCATAGGTGGTGACGCCCGAGGTGGCATCGGTGAACAGCACCATCAGCGCGCCCGGACGGTAGCTCGGGAAGGCCGTGAGGCTCAGCGCCTGGCCGTCGATCTCGAACTCCAGCTGCCCGGTGGCGTCGTAGACGTGCTCCAGACCCTCCACCGCGGCACCGACCGTGACCGGGCGCGGCACCTCGAACGGCGTGTAGGTGGCGGACACCGCCCAGCGCGGGTCCGGGTCGTAGGCGGGTGTGCCGTGGAACCCCTTGCGCAGCTCAGTATCCGGGTGGCGGGGACGGACGATGTGGTAACCACCGCGCTTGGCCACCTCGATCACCGCATCCCCCCAGACCGCGTTCACCCCGCCGCGCTCCGGGATCGGGTCGAACCGGTAGCTGCCGGTGTGTTTCTGGCCGTCCACCACGATCTCCTCGCCGGGCCCGAGCTCCACCGTGACCCGGTCGTCCACCGCTGTCCACTCACCCGGTGCGTCGCGGAACCGATCCGCCTCCTCCGTCAGGAAATGCAGGCTGGTGATCGCCAGGAAACCGTGCGGATCGGCGAGCCGGGCCTCCTGGGCCCGGTGCCACTCCTGCCAGTCGGCAACGAAATCGGTGGTCGTGGTGGTCATGACGGTGCTCCTTCGGAGATGACCCGGCCCGGGATCGCGGCCAGGAGTTCCCGGGTGTAGTCGTGCTGAGGATTCGTGAACAGGTCTGCGGTGGGACCGGTCTCGACGATGCGCCCGTGACGCATCACGGCGACCCGGTGCGCGAGCTGCCGGACCACGGCGAGGTCATGGGAGATGAACAGATAGGCCACACCGGTTTCTTCCTGAAGCTGCACCAGGAGTTCCATTACCTGCGCCTGGACCGAGACGTCCAGCGCCGAGACCGGTTCGTCGCACACCACCAGGTCGGGTGACAGGGCCAGGGCCCGGGCGATCGCGACGCGCTGGCGCTGCCCGCCGGAGAGCTCCGCC
Organism: Kineosporia sp. NBRC 101731; assembly: GCF_030269305.1. NCBI lineage: Bacteria > Bacillati > Actinomycetota > Actinomycetes > Kineosporiales > Kineosporiaceae > Kineosporia > Kineosporia sp. NBRC 101731. The sequence goes on along the minus strand of NZ_BSTC01000021.1, from coordinate 41,771 downwards.
GGGCGCCGCGTCAGGAGGGTCTGCGGCAGCGCCACCCGGTCCAGCAGGTCGCGCACGGTGACGCCCCGGGAGGCCCGGTCGCCGATCCGGAACGCCCGCAACGGTTCCTCGATCGCCTGGGCCACCGTGAAACGCGGATCCAGCGAGGCGTAAGGGTTCTGGTAGATCAGCTGGGCCCGGCGCCGCAGCGCCCGGGTGACCGCGGGCCGCGACCGGGTGATGTCGGCCCCGTCGAAGGTGATCGTGCCCGAACTCGGGTCGGCCAGTCGCAGGACCAGCCGTCCGGTGGTCGACTTGCCCGACCCGGACTCCCCCACCAGAGCCAGGGTCTCGCCCCGGTCGAGATGGAAGCTCACACCGTCCACCGCCCGCAGGGCCGCCGCACCGGGCAGCGGGAACTCCTTCACCAGATCCTCGGCCCGTAACAGCTCGGTACCGGTGGGCTTCTCCCGGGTGACAGAACGTGGCACCCGCAACCCGGGCGCACTGGCCAGGAGCTTCTTGGTGTACTCGTGCTGCGGGTCGTTCATCACCGAGACGGTCGGGCCGGTCTCGACGATGCGACCCTGCGACATCACCACGATCCGGTCGGCCCGGTCCGAGGCCACGGCCAGGTCGTGGGTGACCAGCAGCACCGCCGCCCCGGACTGTGCGACCAGATGCTGCAGGTGATCGAGGATGACCTTCTGCACCGTCACGTCCAGGGCGCTGGTCGGCTCGTCCGCGATGATCAGCCGGGGGTCGGCGGCGATGGCGATCGCGATCAGCACCCGCTGCCGCATCCCGCCCGAGAGCTCGTGCGGATACTGCCGGGCGCGGACCTCCGGCTCGGGAAGCCCTGCTCGGTCGAGGATCTCGACGGCCTTCAGCGCGGCGTTGCGGCGATCGGCCAGCCCGTGCAGCCGCAGCACCTCGGCCACCTGCTCCCCGATGCGCTTGACCGGGTTCAGCGAGACTGCCGGGTCCTGCGGCACCAGGCCGATCCGGGCGCCGCGCACGGTCCGCAGCGAGCGTTCCGCGACCTGCACCAGATCCGCACCCTCGAAATGAATATTGCCCGCATCGATCTGCGCATTGCCCGCCAGCAGCCGCATGACGGCGTGGGCCGTGGTGCTCTTGCCCGACCCGGACTCCCCGACCACCGCGACGATCTCGCCGGCGGCGACCGAGAGCGACACCCCGTCGACCGCTCTCACGGGCGCCGACCGGGTGCGGTACGAGACCACCAGGTCACGGATCTCCAGCAGATTCACCACTGCCTCAACTCCCCGTCGAGCGCCCGCGCGATCCGGTTGGTCGCCAGCACGGTCGCGGCGATGGTCAGGCCGGGCAGCGTGGTCAGCCACCAGGCATTGGCCAGGTAATTGCGCCCGTCCGAGATCAGCGTCCCCCACTCCGGGGCCGGCGGCGGAGCGCCGTACCCGAGGAAACTCAGCGACGACACCGCCAGGATCGAGGTGCCGAACTCCAGCGTCGCCAGCACCAGCACCGGGCCGATGCTGTTGGGCAGCACGTGCCGGCCCAGCACGCTCCACCACCGCGCACCGATCCCGCGCGAGGCCTCCACGTACAGGGCCAGGCGCACCCGCAGCACCTCCGAGCGCATCACCCGGGCGAACCCGGCCACGTTCGCGACGCCCACCGCCACGGCAACTTTCGTGGTGCCGTAGCCGAGCGCGGTGACCACGGCCAGCGACAGGAACAGCGTGGGGATCGACAGCACCACATCGACCAACCGCATGAGCACGTCGTCCACCCACCGGCCGGCGAAACCCGCGACCAGACCGATGGTGCCGCCGACCACGAAGGCGAACGCCACCGCGATCAGCGTGGCCCGCAACGACAACTGGGCGCCGTGCACGACCCGGGTGAACAGGTCACGGCCCAGACTGTCGGTACCGAACCAGTGCGCCGCGCCGGGCGCCCGGAAGTTCTCCGCCGGCACGCCCAGGGTGGGCTCCTGATTGCTGAAAACACCCGGCGCGAAGGCCGAGACGCCGACCAGGAAGACCACCACGACCGAAACCAGCAACCCCGGTCGGTGACCGAAGAAACTCAGTGTCCGTCGCAGACGTCCACCATGAACACGCGCAGGCCTCTCCAGAACCGGCGCGACCGGGGCCAGCAGTTCACTCATGCTGCAGCCACCACAGGACGCCTCGGGGCGAGCACGATGCGCGGGTCCAGTGCCGGGTAGACCAGGTCGACGAGCAGATTGACCACGACGAACACCAGCGCCCCGTAAACCACTACTCCCTGCACCACCGGGATGTCCTGGGTGTTCACGGCGGACTGGGTCACCCGCCCCAGACCGTTGCGGGAGAAGACGGTCTCGATCACCACGGCGTTGGCCATCAGCTGGCCCACGAGCAGACCGGCCACCGTGAGGGCGGGTAACGAGGCGTTGCGCAGGGCGTGCCGCAGGTGCACGTGTCTCCTTCCGGCGCCCTTGGCCCGGGCCGTGCCGATGTACGGCTCGTCGAGGGTCGTGATCAGGCTCTTGGCCAGCACCAGGGCGATCTGCGCCCCGGTCGGCACCGCCAGCGTGACGGCCGGCAGCACCAGGCCTTTCAGCCCGTCGTTGCCGAAGGCGGGGAACCACTGGTTCCGGAACGAGAAGAACTGCACCAGCATCAGCCCGATCCAGAACGTCGGCACCGACACCCCCAGCGGCGGCAGCGAGAGCAGCAACTGCCGCACCCCGGGGCGCGAGCTGAAGGTCGCGGCCAGCGCCAGCCCGCCGCCGAGCACGAACGCCAGGGTCAGGGCGCTCGCGGTCAACAGCAGGGTCTGGGGCAGGGCCTGGGTGATGAGCTGCGTGACCGGGCGGCCGGTGGCCACCGAGTCACCCAGGTCACCGATCAGCGCGTGCCCCAGGTGGTTCAGGTACTGCAGGGGCACGGGCTGGTCGAATCCGTACTCGTGACGCAGGGCCTCGAGCCGGGCGGGGTCGACCGGCGCGGAGTCCGCTCCCGCGCCGGCCATGGCCGAGACCGGGTCACCCGGCAGCAGCACGAGGATGAAGAATGACAGCGTGTACGCCGCCCACAGCACCCCCACCGCCTGGACGAGACGCCGGATCACGTAGCGGCGCATCTCATTCGACCCCGTTCAGCCAGGTGTCGTGCAGCTGGATCCGGCTCGAGGCCTCGAAGTTCAGGTCGTGCACCCGCTGCGCGACACCCAGCTTGGTCTGCAGCTCCACCACCGGCACCGTGTAGGCGTTCTCCACCAGGTCTTCCTGGGCCTGGGCGACGAGTTCGTCCCGGGCGGCCTCGTCGATCGTGCCCGCCTGCTGGGTCAGCGTCTTCTCCAGGTCGGTCTCCGGCACCTGGTAGAAGTTGGCCAGCGAGGTGGAGAACTGGGTGCGCAGGATGTCCGGGTCGGCGCGGGTCACGTTGCCCCAGGCCAGCTCGAAGTCACCGGTCTGGAGAATGGTGGCGAACTGCGAGATCTCGTTCTGCTGGAGTTCCACGGCGATGCCGGCCTGCCTGAGCTGCTGCTGGATCAGCTCCAGCGAGGGCTGGTTGGTGGGAGAGTTCGCGAACCAGGTGATGGTGAGCGAGAGCTTCTTGCCGTCCTTCTCGCGGATCCCGTCGGCGCCCGCGCTCCAGCCGTCGTCCTCCAGCAGCCTCTTGGCCTTGTCGAGGTCGAAGGCGAGCTTCCCCGAGAGGTCCTCGTAACCGGGTGTGGTGTGGGCGAGCACGCTGGTGGCCGGTTCGGTGCCGGTGTTGAACACCGTGTCGGCGATCTGCTTCCGGTCGATGGCGTACCCGATGGCCTGCCGCACCGCGGCGTCCTTGAGGATCGGGTGCGCATTGTTCGGCGAGAGCCCGAACACCACACCCGGGTTGGCGCGGGCCTCCAGGGAGACCCCGGCTGCCTCCAGCGCACTCTCGTCGGCCCGCCCGACGTTGCCGATCGCGTCCACCTGTCCCGACTGCAGACTTCCCGTGCGCACCCCGGCCTCGGGGAGCACCTTGAAGACCACCTGGTCGAGGTAGGCCTCACCCTGTTTCTTCCACAGCGAGGAGCCCCAGGCGTAACCGGTGCGCTTCTTCAGCGTGGTCGACTGGTTCGCCGCGTACTCGGCCAGGGTGAACGGCCCGGACCCGACAATGCCCTTCGTGCAGCGGTCCTGCGCCGAGAGCTTCGACGAGGCACGTGACACGATGCCCAGCGAGTGTGTCGACGTGGCCTGCAGGAACTGGGCGTTCGGCTGGGCGAACGTCACCGTCACGGTCTGCGGGTCGTCGGCGGTGATCTTCTTCACCCCCGCCAGGTATCCGGTGGCCAGGCCGGCCAGGGCCCCCAGGTCGGGAACGGCCTCGAAGTCGGCCTTCACCGCCTCGGCGTCCAGCGGAGTACCGTCGCTGAACGTCACGCCGTCGCGCAGGTGGAAGGTGAAGGTGGTGGCGTCCTCGTTGATGTCCCAGCTCTCCGCCAGCCAGGGCACGATCTTGCCGGTCTGCGGATCCTGGTCGGTGAGGGAGTCGACCAGCTGGCGCACGGAGTAGATCGAGTCGTTACTGGCCACCTGCTGCGGATCGGTGCAGCCGGTGTCGGAGCCGACCGCGAAGGTCAGCGTGCCGCCGCTTTTCGGTGTCGAGCTGCCGCCCGCACCTGATCCGGCACTGTCGCCTCCACCACAGCCGGTCAGGACGACCAGCCCGGCGACCAGCCCTACGTTCAGCCCGATTTTCAGCCAGGCATGCTTCAGCGTTCTACCCACGTCAGGGGTTCTCCTCGTCACGAGGCGTCCGGGCACACGGGTGCCGGCGGACGTTCCGATGGATGTGCGGCGCAAGAACTGGTGTCGCGCTCTCGGTCAGCGCGTGGGGATCTGACAGAGATCGGCGCAGACACGCAGCAGATCGATGTGACGGCGCCGGGAGAACAGACCGCTGTTCACGTTCCCTCCTCAGCACCGCACCAGCCGACTTCACACCACGCTAGGCCGCGGCTGCATTTAGGTCAATGCATATAGACAAGATAGACAATGTCGCCATCGTCTCGTTCTGCTCGTGCCCGCCCGGGACCGCAACGGAACGTTGCACGCTCCGTTGCCCACAACGTCCATCATTCAATGCTTTTCAGCGGACCGACCACTCCTGCGCGAGCAGCTCGAACGAGCGCACCCGGTCGGCGTGGTCGTGGGTGATCGTGGTGACGAGCAGCTCGTCGGCCCCGGTCGCGTCGCGCAGACGCTCCAGCTGGTCGGTCACCTGGCCCGGTGACCCGACGAACTGGGTGTCGACCCGGTCCTGCACCAGAGCGCGGTCGGCATCGCTCCAGACCCGCTGCCGGGCCTCGTCCGGGGTGGGGAACTGGATGGCTCCCTCGGCCGTGCGGATGCTGCGGACCCAGGCCCCGTAACCGGCCGCGAGATCCCGGGCGGCGGCCTCGTCGTCGGCCACCACCACGTCGGCCGAGACCGTCACGTAGGGCTTGTCGAGATCGGCCGACGGCTTGAACGCGGCCCGGTAGGCGTCTACCGCCTCCAGCACGCTGGAGGGGGCGACGTGGTAGTTGGCCCCGAACCGCAGGCCACGCTCCCCCGCCACCTCGGCGCTCTCGCCACCGCTGCTGCCGAGCACCCAGATCTGCACGGCCGCACCCTCTCCCGGGATCACGTGCGCCTCCTCGCCCTCCGGCGAGGTGTAGGTGCCGGCGATCAGGGCGAGCACGTCGCCGAGCAGCTCGTCGTAGTCTTGAGGCTGGGCGCCGGGTTGGACCAGGAGCTTCTTCTGCAGGGCGAACCGCGGGGAGCCGAGCAGGGGCCGGAAGTCGAACTTCGGCGGGATCAGCACGCCGTTGGGGGTCTTGCCGTCGACCACCGGGGAGGCCTTCGGCACCTGCCGCGGCTCGCGCGGCACCCCGCCCGAACGCCCCAGCCCGAGGTCGAACCGGCCGGGGTGCACGGCATCGAGCAGACCGAACTCCTCGACCACGGAAAGGCCCGTACGGTGGCCCATCTGGACCGCGCCCGAGCCCAGCCGGATCTGCGTGGTGGCGGCCGCGGCCAGGGCCAGCAGCAGCGAGGGGGTGGTGCCGGCCACGCCCGGGTTCAGGTGGTGCTCGGCGAACCAGTACCGCGCGTAACCCAGCCGCTCGGCGCGCTGCGCCAGGTCGATGCTGTTACGGATCGCCTCGGAGGCGTTCGAGCCGGTCGAGACCGGCACCAGGTCAAGGACACCGAGCGGGGTGGTGGTCACGGTACGAGCTCCTGTTCGGTGGGTATTCCGGAAGGAAGAGCAGGGCCCGGGGCCACGACGAAGACGCCTCGTCAGGCTAACCCGGCTACCCAAAAGTGTCTATTGTCTACCGACAGAGAAGAGATCACACCGGGGCGGGGGCCGGGCCGGGCAGGCCGAGGGCTGACCGCAGGGTGTCGCCACCGGACGGTTCCAGCCGTGGCACCACGGATCTGAGCACGCCGATCAGCTCGTCGCGCCCGCCCGTGGTCGCCAGTTCCAGGCCGTCCAGGGCGTGATGCAAACTCCAGCGCCGTAGTTCGTCCGCGGTCGCGCGGCCGTTCTCGCGCACGATCCCGGCCCGGGCCACCAGCGCCACCTCGTCCCGGCGCCGGCCGGAACTCACCACCGCGTCGATCAGGCGGGTATTGCCGCCATCCACAAGCTCGATCCGGGGCACCACGAAAACGTCCGCCAGACGAGCAGCATCCACCCAGTCGAGATGATCACGTCCGTCGGCCAGGAGTACCGGACGGCCCTGCTCCGACACCGGTCCACCGAGCGAGCCGTTCACCCGGTAGAAGCGCCCATCATGATCCACCTCGCCGTCCCACAACCCGGTCACGACCCGGGCGTACTCCTTCCACCGGAAGGGTCGGGCCGCTCCCCCGGTATCAACCGGCAGGCCGGGTTTCGGTAGATCGAGCACCGCGTCGGTCACCTCGTCGCCGTCCCCGGCCCGCAGCGCCAGGCCCGCCCGGCCGTGGGTGGCACGGTCCAGCGAGAGGACGCGCCGGGCCAGGTTCGCGGGGGCGTTGTGGGTGGTCGGGGCATCGACGATCCAGTGCAGGGCCGGGTACAGCGCCGCCAGATGCCCGGCCACGCTGCTCGCGTCGAGCAGGGCCAGCTCACCGGGCGGCCCGTCGCTCACCCGGATCGCGGTCACGCCGACGTCGCTCGCCACCTCGGCAACCTCACGGGCCTGGTCGAGGCCGAGCCCGTCACCGACGGCCAGGTCGACGATCACCACCAGGCTCATGCCGTCACCGGCCGACGGGAGCGCGCGGTGAGCGACGCGGTGCGCACCTGGGGCGAATCGGCGCCGGCCGGGATGGCCAGGCCGAGATGACCTCGCAGGGTCCGACTCTCGTAACCGGTGCGGAAAAGGCCGCGCCGGCGCAGCTCGGGCAGCAGGTGCTCGGTGAACGCGTCGAACCCCGAGGGCAACACGTCGGGCAGCACGTTGAAACCGTCGGCCCGGCCCTGACGCAACCGCTCCTCCAGCTCGTCGGCGACCCGGATCGGTGTGCCGGCCACGACCGCGTGACCCCCGGTGTCGAGATCATCCAGGGCCGGCGCGATCTCCTCGGCCTCCGCATCGGTTGCGCTCAGGACGACCGCGATGTTCTGCAGCACGACCACCGAGTCGGGGTCCCGGCCCTGCGCACGCAGCGCCTCCCGCAGACCCTGACGGTGATCATGGATTCCTCGGCCGTCGACGAGCACCACGTCAGCATCGCCGCTACCTCGCACGACCACCGGATGCCCCTGGGGCGAGCGCAGTTCCGTACGATCGTGCCAGCGGCGCAGCACCGAGTCGACGAACGCCGAGCGGTCGGGGAAGCTCTCGGGGCCGGTCCCGTAGAGCCGCCCCGCAAGCTCGTTCTCCGCGACCCGCCAGCCGATTCGTCCACTGCTCAGGTAGTCGGTGTCGGCGACCCGGCGGGCCAGTTCCAGAGGGTCGTTGTGCGCGGCCGAGAGGGTGCCGATCAGCCCGATCCGGTCGGTGACCGCGGCGAGAGCGGCCAGCAGCGTGGTGGGTTCGTGTGCCGGGGAGTCCGGCAGGAACACCGCGTCCAGCGCGGCCGCCTCGGCCCGGCGGGCGATCTGCGCGTAGCGGTCGACGTCGAGCCCGTGAGCGGCAATACTTTCCGCTCGGCCGACAATTCCGGCTGCGGAGACGGTGATGGCGAGGCGCAGGCGGCCGGTCATGTCCAGACCTGACGAGCCTGACGAACCTGAGAAGCCGAACGGGCCTTCCGGGGAGAGGTACGCGGGTAACGGGTCACGGCGAAATCCTTCGTCAGCAAAGAAGGTGGCGGAAAGAGTGAAGATTTCGCCGGGCAGGGTTACAGGATCGCGGCTCCGGGGCACTCCGCCGAAGAGCTGGAACTCGTGAACCCATGCCCGGTCTTAGATTTCAGACAAACGGAAAGTTCAACAACAGGCACTGGAGACCCTCAGCAGATCTACCCAGCGCGCGCTCGTCAGCAGCGGGCCTCGATTCATGAGCACAAGTATCCAAGTCGCGATCAGCATTGTCAATCATTCCTGTAGAGAATGTAGGCTGACGGTCATCGCCGATCGGAGACATCGATGACACTGCTCTGGTACATCCCGAACACGATCGAGCCCGGGCACCGGGGCGACACCACCACGCAGGGGTGGGGATCGCTGGAGCACTCCACCGAGCTGGCCCTGGCCGCCGAGCGGAACGGCTGGTCGGGGGCCCTGATCGGCACCAGCTGGGGCCGTCCCGACACCTTCACCCTGGCCACCGCCCTGGCCGCGCGCACCACCACGTTCCGGCCCCTGGTCGCGGCCCGCCCCGGCTACTGGCAGCCGGCCCAGTTCGCCGCCGCCGCGGCCACGCTCGACCAGCTCAGCCAGGGTCGGCTGCTGGTGAACATCGTCAGCGGGGTGGACGAGCCCGCCGCCTACGGCGACCCGGTCGTCGCGAGTCCCGACCGCTACGCCCGCACCGCCGAGTTCATGCACGTGGTGCGGAGGCTCTGGACCGAGGAGAACGTCACTTACCACGGCCAGTTCTTCACCGTCGAGGGCTCGACCGTGGCCTCGCGCCCTCACGGCACTCCCCCGACCCTCTACTTCGGCGGTGCCTCGGAGGCCGCCGAGCGGGTCGCCGCCGCCGAAGCCGACGTGCAGCTCTTCTGGGGCGAGCCGCTGGAGGCCATCGCCGGGCGCATCGCCCGCCTGCGCCGACTGAGTGACGAGATCGGGCGGCGTCACGCGCCCCTGGAGTTCGGCCTGCGGGTCACCACGGTCGTGGGGGATACGACTGAGGACGCGTGGGTCACCGCCCGCGCCCGGGTCGCCCGCCTGCGGGGCCAGGAGCCCGAGCCGTGGTGGCAGGGCAACCGCGACCACGCCGTGGGACAACGACGGCTGTACGACCTGGCCTCACAGGGTGAGGTGCTCGACACGTGCCTGTACACCGCGCCGGGCTCAGCCGGTGCGGGTGGGGCCGGCTCGACCTGGCTCGTCGGTTCGGCCACCGACGTCGCCGGCGCGCTGCACCGCTACCGCGAGCTCGGCGTCACCCATTTCATCCTGTCCGACACCCCGTACCTGGAGCAGACGGCCCACCAGGGCCAGGTCCTCCTGCCACTCCTCAGGGTCAGGAACCCGGGCCAGGAACCCGGGCCGTGACCGGCCATGACCGGCCATGACCCGGGCGAACCTCGACACCTTCGACATGCGGTCCTCCGCCACGACGGCCCGCACTGATCAGACCCGGAAGCTGCCGACCAGTCCTTGCAGGCGGGCGGACAGCTGCTCCAGCTGTGCGGCTGCTTCCTGAGCCGCCTTGGCGTCGCTGGTCGTGCGGACCGCTACGGCCGAAACGCTTTCCACGGTGGTATGGATCTCCTGGGCACCGTGGGCCGCCTCCGAGGCGCTGCGGCTCATCTCCTGGGTAGTGGCGCTCTGCTCCTCGACCGCTCCGGCGATGCTGGCACTGACTTCGTCGATCTGCTCGACCACGCCCTGGATCTGACCGATCGAGGCGGCGGCCGAAGCCGTGCTGGTGCGGATGGCGCCGACCCGGTTGGAGATCTCCTCGGTGGCCCGGGCGGTCTGCAGGGCCAGCTCCTTGACCTCGGTGGCGACGACGGCGAAACCCTTGCCCGCGGCTCCGGCCCGGGCCGCCTCGATGGTCGCGTTCAGCGCCAGCAGGTTGGTCTGCTCCGCGATCGCGGTGATCAGCTTGACCGCCACCCCGACCTCGGCCGCGGTCGACTCCAGTTGTGCGACCTCTTCCTTGGCGGTCCCGGCCACCGCCACCGCCTCGGCCACAACCTGAGCGGCCCGGCCGGCGTTACGGGCGATCTCACCGATGGCGGCGTTCAGTTCGTCGCTCCCGTTGGCCAGGCCCTGGATTCCCTGCGTCACCGCACCGGTGGCGATGGTGGCCTGGTCGGCCCGCTCGGCCGTCTCGTCCGCGGCCGACCGGAGGCGGTCGGCGACGGTGGTCAGTTCCCCGGCCGAACTCGACAGCGAGCCCGAGGCCTCGTTGATGGACGAGACGGCTACGGCCACCTTGGAGCAGAATCGATTGAACGCGGCGCCGAGCTGCCCGGCCTCGTCCGCGCGGTCCTCGTCCAGCCGGGCGGTGAGATCGCCGTCGCCGTCGGCAATCTGGCTCATCCGGTCGCGGGCCCGGTCGAAGGGACGCAGCACCCACCGGCCGATCAGGAAGGTGGCGGTACCGGCGGCCACCAGAGCGAGCAGGGCCAGCAGGATCGTCGTGGTGCGCAGATTGTCGGCGTTGGCCAGGACGGACGACGCCGGAACGCTCACCAGCAACGTCCACCGGTCCGACGTACCCAGCGCCAGCGGGGTGGCCACGAGCAGCTGCCGCTGACCGAACAGATCGGCCCACCGGGTAGAGCTCTTGCCGTCGGCCATCCCTTTCACCACGGAGGACAGCTGCGGGGAAACCTTTTCCAGCAGGGCCGCGATCTCGAGCCCGGCACCGCTGGCCACGACCATCCCGGTGGAGCTGACCAGGGTGGCCCGGCCGGTACCGTATGGAGTGATCTTCGAGACGAGGCTCTGCTGGGCGTCCAGGGACACGTCCACCCCGGCCACCCCGAGGGTCTTGCCGCCGATGATGATAGGGACGGCCACCGAGGTCACCATGATCTGCCGGCCGCCGATGTCGTACGAGTACGGCTCGATCACGGCCTTCTCACCCGTACTGAGTGGCCGGGTGTAATACTCGCCGCCCGCGCCGGTGTCGGTATATCCGGCGATACCGCGGGATTCATAGGTTCCCGCGGTCGTACCGGGGAAGTAGTAGGTCAGGTACCGGCCGGTCTTGTCGCTGTGCTTCGTGCCGACGAACCGGGCGTCGTGCCCGTCGAAGGCGTTCGGCTCCCAGCCGGTCCAGGCTCCGAAGAGAGCGGGGTTGGACTTGAGCGCCGCGAAGATGATCTGGTCGCCGACCACCCGGCTGTTGCGGGCCGACCGGGCGGCGATCAGGGCGTCGGCCAGGTCCGAGGCAATCTGCAGTCCGACGGTCAGCTGCGCCGCAGCGCTGTCCGCGCCTCGCCCCGACAGCTGTTCCGCATACATCTCGGCGTCCGCACGCGCCCGGTTCTGTACCTGGATCGTCACCACGAGGGTCAGTCCCCCCAGCGCAATGACCAGAGTCAGCACCACACCGATGACGAGCCGGGCCTTCAGGGTGGCAAACAGGGCGGTCATGCGGGGGGGACCTTCTTCCGTTGGCGACGGACGGAAGATCGGCTGGGCGGAGCAGTTGCTTGAAGGATCATGGGGGTACACCCGAACCGCAGGGGCGTTACCGGCGGGATGCTGTTGCGTCGGCACCGAGAGTGTCGCCCCGCCCGTGGAGATGGAGGGATTTCATGATCATGGACGGGTTGCGGGGGTAATGTCTAGGCCTGAGTCAGCTGCTGCAACAGCTCCGCCTCCAGCGCCGCGAAGCGCGGGTCGGCGAAGAGGGCCTGGGTGCGGGGGCGGGGGAAGTCGACCACGATCTCCGCCGCGACCCGCGCCGGGCGAGGGCTGAACACGTAGACGCGGTCGGACAGGAACAGCGCCTCACGCACGTCGTGGGTGATGAGAACGACCGTCCAGCGGTACTTCTCCCACATGTTCTCGAGCCAGCCCTGCATCTGCGACCGGGTCAGGGCGTCGAGGGCGCCGAAGGGCTCGTCGAGGAGCAGCAGGGGCTGCTCCTGGGCCACGGTCCGCAGCAGGGCCGCCCGCTGGCGCATGCCGCCGGAAAGCTGAGCAGGGTAACGGTTCTCGAACCCCTCCAGACCGAACGGCTCCAGCAGTGGACGCACCTTCTCCCGGGCGGCCGCCCGTTTCGTGCCGCGCACCTCCAGCCCGAGGGTGAGGTTGTTCAGCACGGTGCGCCACGGCAGCAACGCATCCTTCTGGGGCATGTAGGCGACCCGGGAGCGTCCGCTGCGGAGGGCGGCCCCGGTGATCCGCACATCTCCCCGGTCGGCCGGGACCTCACCGGTGAGTACCCCGAAGGTGGTGCTCTTGCCGCTGCCGCTGGGGCCGAGGACGGAGACGAACTCCCCCGGTTTCGCGTGCAGGTCGAGCCCGCGCACCACCGGCAGCCCGCCGAGGGTGACGTCAAGATCCTTGATACTGAGCGCTGGTTCGGTCACGATGCCTCCCCGGCACGCACGAGGAACGCCCAGGGCAGGGCGATCCGCTCGATCAGGTAGCTGAGGGCGAAGAGGATCAGGGTGAGCGCGGCCGTGACGAACACGGCCGCCAGTACCAGGTCGGTGCGGAAGGTGTTCTTGGCGAACTGCATGTACACGCCCAGACCGGCCTCCGCACCGGCATATTCGGCGAAGATGGCCGAGACCACGGAGTAGGTGATGGCGATCCGCAGGCCGGCCATGAAATAGGGCAGGGCGGAAGGCAGTCGCACGGTCCGGAACACCCGCCACCTCCCGGCACCCATCGAACGCAGCAGGGCCACACTGTCCGGGTCGGCCGAGCGGAACCCCTCGACGAAACTCAGGGTGGTGGAGAAGAAGTTGACGAACACGATCAGCAGGATCTTGGGGAACTGCCCGAACCCGAACCAGACGATGACCAGCGGGGCCAGCGCCACCAGGGGCAGGGTCTGACTGACCACCAGCACCGGCAGCACGGCCCGCCGGGCCAGGCCGGAAAGGTCGACCAGCACGGCGAAACCGAAGCCGACCGCGACCGACAGGGCCAGGCCGATCACCGTGGCGCGCAGTGTGGGCCAGGTGTTCGCCAGCAGGTTCTCCCGGTCGGCCCAGCCCTGCTGCGCCACCCGCGAGGGGGTGGGCAGCACGTCCGCGCCCGGGCCGATCGTGGCGGCGTAGATCTCCCAGATCGCCAGCAGCAGGGCCACCAGGACGAGCGGTGGGAGAACCACACCGGGTCGGGGCAGTTTCGTGATCACGAGACCGGGACCGCCAGGAAGTCGTTGGTGTAGGACTGTTCCCATTCACCGGCCGACGGCAGCACCCCGTAGTCGGCCAGCCACTGCGCGTACGGCTGCATCAGCTCGGCGCGAACCTGCCCCCAGCGTCCCTCGTGGAACCAGGTCGGGGTGATGAGATCCAGCGATCGCCGCAGGATCTCGCGGGAGAAGTAGGGCACGTAGCGTTCGAAGGCATCCGCGGCCAGGTCCGGCTCGTCGCGGGCGGCCTGGTAGCCGCGTTCGACGATCTCCAGCAGGGTGCGCACCAGTACCGGGTTGCGCTCGATCGTCGATTCCTGGGTGCCCAGGAGGTAGCTGTGGTACCGCGGGGCGCCGAGGGTGTCGACCGGCCAGACCACTCGGTCGGACACGGGCAGGTTACCCAGCAGTGCGTCCCAGGCCCAGTAGTTGCCGAAGGTGGCGTCGACCTCGCCGGCGGCCACGTCGTCCGCCAGCAGTTCGCGGGCGCCGCTGTTCACCACCTGCACCCGGGAGAAGTCGCCGCCGTCGGCGGTGATCAGGTGCTTGACCATGGCCAGGCCCCGGGGTGTGGGGTTGAGGGCCAGGCGACGGCCCTCCAGGTCACGGGGGCGGGTGATACCGGTGGCAGTGGTGGTGAGGATGGTCTCCATGGCCCGGTGGTTGATGGCCGCGACCGCCCGTAGCGGTTCGTGGCGGGCCCGGCGCACGAGCAGCCGGTTGCTCGGGAAGACCGCGAAATCGGCCTCGAACCGGGAAAGGTAGGCCAGGGAGTCACCGCGCGAGGGGTCGGCCACGGTCAGCTCGACGTCCAGCCCGGCCTGGGTGAACCAGCCCTGCCGGCTGGCCACGAAGAATCCGGCCGAGTTGGTCCACGGGTGCAGGTATTCCAGGACGACGCGCACGCTCATGTCGTCAGCTCCCCGAGGTGGGGAGGTAGGCATTGGTGTAGTACTGCGTCCAGTCCGGCTCGGCCGTCAGCTTCTTGCCGTCCGCGTCGGTGAGAAGCCCGTTCGTGTAGAGGAACGAGCCGTAGTCCTTCCAGAACGTCTCGTCCTGCACGCCGACGTGGCCTTCCTCGGTGTTCAGGTAGCCGTCGTCGGCCAGGAGCTGCTGGCTCTCGCGCACCAGGTCGGCGTCTTTCAGCTGCGTCGGGTTCGCCTGCACCAGCAGGTCGGCGGCCTTCTGAGGCTCGGCGGCGGAGTAGCTGTAGCCCTTCGCCGTGGCCGCCAGGAACTTCTTGGCCACGTCGGAGTTGGCTGTGAGGTACTGGTCGCTGGAGGCCAGCAGCACCGAGTACTGGTCGGGGAAGCCGTAGTCGGTGGGGGCGAAGTTCTTCAGCGGCTTGCCCGAGCGCTTGGCCTCCACTCCCTCCCAGGTCACGACCGGGATGGTGAAGTCGGCCTTCTTGCTGTACACCGCCTGGTACGCGGAGGTGTCCAGCGCGATGCTCTTGAAATCGCCCTGGCCGCCGTCGTGCTGGATCACGTACTTCAGCAGGGGCCCCTCGTCCGGCGACCCGAATCCCGCGTAGGTCTTGCCGTCCAGGTCTTTCGGGCTCTTGATGTCGTCCCGGTCGGCGCTCACCGAGATCGCGTACGTGCCCTTCTTGTCGGGCGCGTACACGGCCACGACGTCCTGCCCGGCGGCCCGGGCGTAGGTCACGCCGGCCTGGTAGGAGAACCCGAAGTCGGCCTTGTCGTGCGCGACCAGCGTCTCCGGCGAGGTGGAGGAGTACGGGATCACCGTGAGACTGATGCCCGCGTCCTGGTAGTAGCCGAGCTCGTCGGCCGCGAAGACGCCGGTGTAGTCGGTGTTCGGGGTCCAGCTCAGGGCCACGGTGACCTCGGTGAGCTTCTGGCCCCCGGCCGACGACTCGGTGGATGACGAACCACCACAGGCGGACGCCGCGAGAACGGTGGCGGACAGGGTGGCGGCCAGCAGGCCGCGGCGGGTGAGCGAGGTAGTTCGATTCATCACGGTATCCGTTACGGGGTCGGGGTTCTGGTCGGTCAGAGGACGCGGGTGGTCCGGGCGGTCCAGGTGTCCAGGTGTCCAGGTGTTCAGGTGTTCAGGTGTTCAGGTGTTCAGGTGTTCAGGTGTTCAGGTGTTCAGGTGTTCAGGTGTTCAGGTGTTCAGGTGACGATCAGACGCGGGGGTGCGATGTCGTTGAGGACGACGACGTCGGCCCGGCCGGGGGTGTTCTCCCGGCCCAGGAGGGTCTCCTCCTGGCGGGCCCAGTCGGCGAAGTGGTGCTGCCGGTAGCTGTCCCAGTCAGAGCGGCCGCGCAGGCGTTCGCGCCGGGCGTCGTCGTCGGACTCCACCCAGATCAGCAGGCTCAGGTGGTCGGTGAGCGGCTCGCTGCCGGAGCCACAGCCCTCCAGCACCACGACGGACGAGGCGGGCACCTCACGCCAGTCGTCGCGGGTGCCGGTGGCCCAGTCGTAGGGCCGCCAGCGGGCGGGCCGGCCCTGGGCCAGCGGCTCGGCGATCCATCCGTGCAGCAGCGACCCGACACCGGCCAGGCCCTGCCAGCCCTCGTAGAGGTCGTCGAGATGGATCAGCGGGGCCTGAAGCTGCGCGGCGAGGTGCCGGGCGAGGGTGGTCTTGCCCGAGCCGGAGCGGCCGTCGACCGCGACGAGGCGGGTGATGCCCACCGACGGGGGCCGCCGGAGCACGTGCCCGGCCAGCTCCTCGACCACCGCGAACGGCACCACGGGAGACGCCACGGAAGCGGTGCCGGTGCCTCGGTTCACGGTGCTGCCTTCTGCTCGAATTGCTCGAATCGCCCGAATGGCTGGAATCGCTGTGACCTGCGACGACCCATCGGCGAAGGGACGCTGCACTGAATACTGGATCAGTCCTGTCGAGAATGTCAACAAGCTCGCATGCCGATGTATACACAGGTATGCTCGCGCTCGTCCTCACGATGACCATCCGCCGGGAGAGCTTCCTTGTCCCCACGCCCAGGCAGTACCGAGACCCCCACGACGGGCCCGGGCACCCTCTACGAGATCGTGCGGTCCGACATCCTGGCCGGTGAGTTCGGCGCCACCGCGCTTTTGCAGGAACTACCGCTGGCTCAGCGCTACGGCGTCTCCCGCACCCCCGTGCGCGAAGCCCTGGCCCGCCTGGAGCACGAGGGCCTGGTCGAGAAGGCCGGGCGCGGGCACCGAGTGCGTTCGGGCACCGCCGAGGACGTGCTCGAGGTCTACGAGGCCCGCATCGTGCTGGAGGGCCAGGCTGCCGCCGGCGCCGCCGAACGCCGCGGCGAGCTGGATCTGGCCCGGCTGCGACACCTGCACGAGACCGTCCTGGCCGGGGAGACCCGTCACGACGCCGAGCGCAGCGCCCACTCGGCCTGGCACGCGACCATCTGGCGGGCCTCGCACAACCGCACGATCGAGACCCTGCTGCACCGGCTCACCGCCCAGCTGCGCATCTACGACCGCGGCACCCAGGAGACCTCCCACGACCTGGAGCAGACCCGCGCCGAGCACGAGCGCATCCTGGCCGCCATCACCGACCGCCGCCCCGAAGAGGCGCGCGGTGCGATGATCGAGCACCTGACCCGGGCCCGTGAGGTCCGGCTGCACCGCTTCGGGAGCGAGGCGTGACCACCACCGGACTGGTCCTGCCGGTACGCCAACGGCCCGTCAGCTACGGGTACGACGCGATCCTGCGCCTGGCCGAGTACGCCGAGGCCCAGGCCGGCTGGGACACCCTGTGGGTCGCCGACTCGATCATGGCGCTGCCCTTCCTCGACTCCGGGGTCCTGCTGGCCGCTCTCGCCGCCCGCACCCGCCGCGCGCGGCTCGGGATCGGCTGCATGGCCTCCCTGGGATTCCGGCACCCGGTCACGGTGGCCCGGCAGTGGGCCGATCTGGACGCACTGTCCGGGGGCCGGATGCTGCTGGCCGCCTGCCCGGGCAACGGCACCGGTACGGCGGTCGAGAACGAGCTGCGCACCTTCGGGATGGACTACCCGGAGAAGGTCGCCCGCTTCGAGGAGGCCGTGGCCTTCCTGCGGGAGGTCAGCACCGGGGCCACCTCGTTCAAGGGCCCCTTCACCCAGGTGGAGAACCTCGATCTGGGAGCCGGTTTCGTGCAGCGCCCACTGCCGGTCTGGGTGGCGGCCAACCCCTCTCCGCGCGCCGGGCAGGCCACGGTCGACCGTCTGCTGGGCCGGGTGGCCCGTCTCGGCGACGGCTGGATGACGTTCAACGTGACCCCCTCCCAGTTGAAGACGCGCGTGGAGCGGCTGTACGAGCTGCGCGCCCAGGTGCATCCGGAGGAGACCGGGCCGCTCGAGGTCTGCGTCTTCCTCAACACCAACGTCGGGCTCGATCCCACCACGGTGCTTGAGGACGCACGGGAGCGCTGGTTCCAGACGGCACCTCGCGGGGTGTCGGTGGAAGACCTGGACGGCATCGCAGCCATCGGCTCGCCCGAGCAGGCGGCCGACCTGATCGGCCGCCTGTCCGAGGCCGGCGCCACCCACCTGGCCATCGAGCCGCTCAGCACCGACGTCCCGGCCCAGGTGGAAGCCCTGACCGAGCTCCTGCTCCCCCGTCTGACCCCCACCCCTCGTCTGGCCCCGACCCCTCGTCTGGCTCCCACTCTCCGTCCGTGATCAGGCAAACCCTCCCCGGTGTTCCACCCCGAAAGGCCTTCCCCACCGTGTCGTCCGCCCTTCTCCCCCCGCTCGCCTCCCCGCCCGAGGTCCACGCCGTGCTGGGTAACCCCCGTCTGCGCATCGTCGACGCCACCGGCTATCTCGACCGACCGCCGGGCGGTGGCCCGTACACCGTGCGGTCGGGGCGGGCCGGGTACGAGCAGGAGCACCTGCCGGGTGCCGGTTTCGCCGACATCGGCGGCGACCTCTCGGTCGCCGGGGCGCCGAGGCCGTTCACCCTGCCCGAACCCGAAGCCCTGGCTGCTGCTTTCGGGGCCATCGGGCTGGGGCAGGGGACGCACGTGGTCGTCTACGCCCGCAACTCACCGATGTGGGCGACCCGGCTGTGGTGGCTGCTGCACTATCTCGGCCACGACGATGTCTCGGTGCTGGACGGCGGGCTGCCCGGCTGGAAGGCCGCCGGGCTGCCGGTGGAGTCGGGGCCGGTCCGGTTCCCCGCTACCGTGCTGGAACCACGCCCGCGTCACGACCTGCTGGCCACGCAGTCCCAGGTGCAGGAGCTGTCCGAGAACGCCGGATGTCTGGTGAACGCCCTGACCCCGGCCGTTTTCCGGGGCGAGGGTGTGACCTCGTACAGCCGTCCGGGCCGGATCCCGGGCAGTGTGAACCTGCCCTGGACCGAACTGGTCGACGGGCAGACACTGGTGTGGCGCGATCCGCAGACCCGGGCGGCGGCACTGGCCCCGCACCAGGACCGGCCGGTCGTGGCCTACTGCGGCGGCGGGATATCGGCCACGGTCGACGTGTTCGGCTGGTACCTGGCCGGCCGCGACGACGTGCGCCTGTACGACGGCTCGCTGGCCGAGTGGTCGGCCCGGCCCGACCTGCCCCTGCAGACCGGCTGATCGGCATGCGTCTTCTCGATCCCGCGACGGTGACGCCGGTGCCGTGGCGCAACCGGGCCGGCCTCACCCGTGAGCTGTGGAACGAGGGCCCGGTGCGGATCAGCCTCGCGGACCTCACCGCGGACGCGCCCTTTTCCGAGCTGCCCGGCATCGACCGGTTGTTCGTCCTGCTGTCGGGATCGATCACCCTGGACGGGCAGGCCCTGGAACCCGGTGGGCAGATGCGGTTCGGGGGCGAGCGGCCCGTGACCGCCGTCGTCCACCGGCCCGGTCGTGCGCTCAACCTGATGATCCACCGCGGTCACGGTTCCGGCGACATCACGATCTCGGAGAAGGCTCCGGCAGAGGCCGATTTCGTCGTCGTCCTCGGAGAGAACCGGTTCGCCGGGATCAGGCTGACCCCGGCGAACCGATGAGTCAGCGCCGGTAGGCCGCCGCCGGGTGGGTATCAGCCACCCGGGGTGAACCCTTGCCGCGGAAGTACTCGCGCAGGGTGTCGCCCTCGTACTCGTCCCAGACCCGTCCCCGGCGACGCAGTTCCGGCACCACCAGGTCGACGAACTCACGGTGACCGGCCGGCGGGATCGGGTCGGCCAGGTTGAACCCGTCGATCTCCGCCGTCTCCATCCAGGCCTCCATCTCGTCGGCCACGCGACCGGGCGAACCGACGAACAACGGCCCACCGCCGCCCACCCCGACGAACTCGGCCAGGGTGCGGGGCGTCCAGGTGTGGTCGGGGTCCATCGTGGTGAACACATCGACCAGCCCGCGGATCCCCTCGGTCTCGGCGTGTGCCAACGGGGTGTCCGGGTCCAGCCCGGACAGGTCGATGTGCAGCAGCGCGCTCCAGCGGGCCAGGCTGCCCTCCAGCGAGGTGTAGCTGCGCAGATCGGCCAGGCGCTCACGGGCGGCCTCGTCGGTGGCGCCGGTCACGACCGTGGCGATCGCGAAGATCTTCAGGTCGTGCGGGTCGCGCCCCTGGGCCTTCGCCTGCGCCCGGAAGCGGCGGGAGAGGTCCCGGGCCATCTCGGCTTTGTAGGTGCTGACGAACACGCCCTCGGCGTGCTTGCCCGCGAAAGCGCTTCCCGACGGTGAGCTTCCGGCCTGGAAGATGACCGGTGTGCGCTGCACCGAGGGCTCGGACAGGGCGATACCGGGAACGCTGAAATATTTTCCGCGGTGCTCGATCGGGTGCACCTTGGCCGGGTCGGCGAAGATCCCGGCGGCGGCGTCGCGCACCACCGCGTCGTCCTCCCAGCTGCCCTCCCACAGCTTGTAGACCACCTCCATGAACTCGTCCGCGATGAGATAGCGCTCGTCGTGCGGAATCTGCCGGTCCAGACCGAGGTTGCGGGCCGCGGAGTCGAGGGCGGAGGTGACGACGTTCCAGCCGATCCGGCCGTCGGTCAGGTGGTCGAGCGTCGTCATGGTCCGAGCCAGCGCGTAGGGCTGCTCGTAGGTGGTCGAGACGGTCACCGCGAAGCCCAGCCGGTTCGTCGCGGCGGCCATCGCCGGGATCACCAGCAGCGGATTGCCCGTGGGGGTCTGGATACCGTCGCGCAGGGCGGCGTCGACGCGGCCCTGATAGACCTCTAGCGGGCCGAGTGCGTCGGCGATGAAGAGGGAGTCGAACCCACCCCGCTCGAGGATCTGGGCCGTCTCCACCCAGTGCCGGACGGTGCGGTACTCATGGGCGCGGGAATCGGGGTGGCGCCACAGGCCCATGGCCGTGTGGCCAACCGTGTTCTGCCGCAGGCCGTTCAGCCGCATACGCGGAATGCTCATGACAGCAGACTATTTGGTATCAGACCCGGTCGACGCGTGTCTCTTGTCTCGTGGAGTGCACATTCACAGGCTTTTTATACTAGTTTAATAGAGAACACTCAGGAGAGAGGGAGGCGAACGAACCACGTGAACGAACCACACTGCCGGAATGCGGGATTGGACCGTCACCGGAGCGTGACCTGCGTCCGGACATCCTCTGTTAACATCCATCGGGTGTCCAGCACCCTGCTCACCAGTCGCCGCGAGGTCGACCATGCCGGGGTTGCCAGCTCGCTCTGTCGGATCTGATTCCGCGTAACCGCCAGTACTCCCGGCTTTCCCGGGTCCTGCCCGGGTCCTGCCCGGCCCGTTGACCCCTGGCTCACCGTTCCGTTACGCCTCCGCAGACCTCCCGTAACAGAAACCACCATCGTCCTGTCCTGACATGACCTGTCCGGACCAACCGATGCCCCCTGCTCACATCCCAGACCCCCAAGGATGCCTTCACCATGTCCGAGCCCATCACCCCGGCCGAGCCGAACGAACCCCAGCTTCCCGCCAAGCCGCGCAACAACCGCCGCACGGCGATCATCGCCGGTGCCGCCGCCGCGGTCGTCGTGATCGCGGGCATCGCCTTCGCCGTCACCTCGGGCGGCGACGATGACGACGACACCGCCGCCGGCGTGGCAGGAACGGCGCAGACCGTCAGCATCGGTGTCGCGGACGCCTCGCAGGCCTACTGGAAGACGTACCAGGACCTGGCCAAGAAGGAACTGAACGTCGACGTCAAACTGGTCAACTTCAGTGACTACAGCCAGCCGAACCCGGCGCTGAAGCAGGTCCAGACCGACCTGAACCAGTTCCAGCACATCCAGTACCTGGCGGACTACAACGTCACCAGCAAGGACACGATCCAGCCGATCGGCACGACCGCGGTCTACCCGCTGCCGCTGTACTCCACCAAGTACACGTCCCCCGAAGACATCCCGGCCAAGGCCAAGATCGCCATCCCGAACGACACGATCAACGAGGCCCGGGGCCTGCTCGTGCTCCAGGCAGCTGGCCTGCTCACCCTGAAGGACGGCGGCGGCGCCTTCTCCAGCGTCGACGACATCGACACCAGCAAGATCGAGGTCGTGCCGCTGGACGCGTCGCAGACCGCCGGTGCGGTGAAGAGCGGCTCCACCGCCGCGTCGATCGTGAACAAGAACTTCGCCACCGACGCCGGCCTGAAGACCGATGAGGCGATCTACCAGGACGACCCCTCCAGCGACGTGGCCGCGCCGTACGTCAACATCTTCGCGGCCCGCGCGGAGGACAAGGACAACCCCACCTACCTGAAACTGGCCGAGCTCTACCACGACCCGTCGGTCGAGAAGGGCGTGCAGGAAGCCAACGGCGGTACCGCGGTCTTCCGTGACACCTCCGCCGCCGACCTGCAGGCCGAGCTGGCGAAGGTGGAGGAACAGGCGCGTGCCGCCAAGTGACGTCCACGTCCGCTTCGAGGATGTGACCAAGACCTTTCCCGGTCGCGGGCGCAAGGATCCCGCGCAGCAGGTGCTGCGCGGGATCGACCTCGAGATCCACCGCGGCGAGATCTTCGGCATCATCGGCCAGTCCGGTGCGGGCAAGAGCACGCTGGTGCGGCTGATCAACGGCCTGGAACCGGTCACGTCGGGGCGGATCACGGTCGGCGACCGGGTGATCAGCGGACTGAGAGAGCGGCAGCTGCGGGACGTGCGGCGCGACATCGGCATGATCTTCCAGCAGTTCAACCTGTTCCGGTCGCGCACGGTGGCCGGAAACGTGGCCTACCCGCTGAAGGTCGCCGGGGTGAAGCAGCCCGAGCGAGACCGGAAGGTCGCGCGGCTACTGGATTTCGTCGGTCTGCTGCAACGTGCCAACGACCACCCCGAGCAGCTCTCGGGCGGTCAGCAGCAGCGGGTCGGCATCGCCCGGGCCCTGGCCACCGATCCCTCGCTGCTGCTGGCCGACGAGGCCACCAGCGCACTCGACCCGGAGACCACCCAGGACGTGCTCAGCCTGCTCAAACAGGTGAACCGCGAACTGGGCATCACGATCGTCATCATCACCCACGAGATGGACGTGATCCGGCAGATCGCCGACCGGGTCGCGGTGATCGACTCCGGTCACGTGGTCGAGAGCGGCAGCGCGTACGACATCTTCGCCGCGCCGAAGACACCCGAGGCCACCCGGTTCGTCAGCAGCACGCTGCGCGACCGGCCCTCGCCGGCCACCCTGGAGCGGCTGCGGGTCTCGCACCCGGGCCGGCTGGTGACGGTGCGGGTGCAGGACCGGCCCGCGTTCCAGAACTCGCTGTCGGCGGCCTTTCTCCAGCGGGACGTCACGGCCGATCTGGTGTTCGGCGGCATCAGCGAGCTGCAGGACCGGCCGGTGGGTAGCCTGACCTATTCCCTGACCGGTACTGACGGATCTGTCGATGAGGTGCTGAAGCAGTTGCGGGCCGACGGTTTCGACCTCGACGAGCACGAGGAGGCGTCACGGTGAACGACTTCGACTGGGAAGTCTTCCAGACGGCCATCGGCCAGACGTTCTTCATCGTCTCGATCTCCGTCGTCGTCGGTGGCCTGATCGGGCTGCTGCTCGGCCTGGTGCTCTACGCCACCCGGCCGGGCAACCTGCTGTCCAACCGACCGGTGTTCATCCTGCTGAACGTGCTGGTGAACATCGTGCGCCCGATCCCGTTCGTGATCTTCCTGGTGGCCATCCAGCCGCTGATGCTCACCGCGATCGGCACGACGATCGGCACCAACGCGGTGACGTTCGCCCTGTCGCTCTCGGCGGCGTTCGCGGTGAGCCGCATCGTCGAGCAGAACCTGCTCACGGTGAACCCGGGCGTCATCGAGGCGGCCCGGGCAGTCGGCGCCGGGCCGGTGAGCATCCTGCTGACCGTGCTCGTGCCCGAAGCTCTCGGCCCGCTGATCCTGGGCTACACGTTCATTTTCGTGGCGATCGTCGACATGTCCGCCCAGGCCGGCCTGTTCGGGGGTGGTGGCATCGGCGACTTCGCCATCACCTACGGCTCGCAGCGCTACAACTGGCCGGTCGTGTACATCAGCGTCGCCGCCATGATCATCCTGGTCCAGGCCGGGCAGTTCCTCGGCAACTACCTGGCCCGAAAGGCCCTGCGTCGCTGACCGGATCCGGAGGCAGCCGAAGGCCCATCAGGCTGCCTCCGGATCCGACGCCACCCGACGCCACCCGTCGCAATCCGACGTCATCCGTCGCCTCACCGTCCTCGCCGCACGGGGCGAGCAACCGTCATGATGTGTCGCATGGACGACTCACGCTGGGACCTGTCCGACAGCGCGGACGAGCGGGCCCTCCTGATCGGCTTCCTGGATTTCCACCGTGCCTCACTGATCCGCAAGTGCTCGGGCCTGAGCGACGAGAACCTGCGGCGCCGCACCGTGCCCAGCTCGCAGCTCACCCTGATGGGCTTACTCCGACACCTGTCAGCGGTCGAGCGCTGGTATTTCCAGGTCGTTCTGGCCGGCGGGTCACCACCTGAGCTCTTCACCGAAACCGACCAAGCCGATGAGGAGTTCACCCACCTTGCCGGGGCGACCGGCACAAGTGCCATGGCGGTATGGCAGGCCCAGGTCGATCACTCGCGCAGGATCGCCGCAGAGATGGCCCTCGACCACACGGTCACCCATCCGGTGAACGGCCGCACCCTCACACTGCGGTGGGTACTGCTGCACCTCGTCGACGAGTACGCCCGGCACAACGGCCACGCCGACCTGATCCGTGAGGCCGTCGACGGGTGCACCGGTGAATAGGTCGCCGTCTCGTGGATGACACCGCTGTGGCTGAGGTGAAGAAAATTCAGCGTGGGTGCATCAGAAGTCGATCGAGATGCCCAGTTCCCGGGCCAGGCTCGGTGCCAGGGAGACCAGGTCACCCTCCTGCACCGTCGCACCCTTGAGTCCACTCACACCCCCGACGTCGTGCAGTGCGCAGTCCGTGAACACCACGTTCGACATGGTCGCGTTCGCGAACTGGGCGCCCGACAGGTCACAGCCGACGAACTCGACGTGGCTCAGCTCGGCCCACTGAAAGTCCACCTGCTGCATGGTGCAGTTCCGGAACGCGACCGACCGCAGCTTGCTCTGGCGGAACCGGGCCAGATCCACCCGGCACTCGACCAGCAGCACGTCACGCAATAGCCCGCAGCTCCAGGACGAGCCCGTCAGCCGACAGCCCTCGAGCCGACTCTGCAACAGTGAGACATCGTTGCACTGAGCGTTCGCCAGGTCGGAGCGCTCCAGTTCGCTGTCCGAGATGATCACCTGGTCGAACGAGACCGACGACAGCCGCACCGATGCCAGGCGGCACTCCTCGAGGTCGCAGCCGTACAGCTCCAGACCACTGAAATCCGAACCCTGATAGCCAATTCCCCGTAGGGTTCGCTCGTCGCCGAGATCGTGGTCGGGCGAGACCGCCGGCGACAGGGCCCGCTTCTGACTGGGAGCCTTCGGCTTGCGGACGCGCACACTGGACGGCATCGACCGAGTCTATTCAGGGCCGTTGACAGGCCCCGGCCGGTCGATCGGGCCGGGACCGGGTAACAACGGTATTACGCTGTGACACCATGCCGAGCCCGAGCATCGTGTGGATCGACCAGCAGTACGACCGCGAGAACGATGATCGCTACGCCACACACGTCACCGCGTTGCAGTCCGTCTTCTCGGACAGCTTCGGGGACATCTCCCCGGTGACGTTCGCCTGCACCGCCTGGCGGCTGGCGACCGTTCCCTATCTCGATCCCGGCTACGTCCGGTTCCACCGACGGGTACTGGGCGTGATCTGCGAGCGCAACGCGTGGGACGGGTCGCTGATCGCCCGGGTCCAGCTTGTCTCCCCCCTGCCCGGGCCGCTGGCCCGGACCCAGGTCTGGGGGCACGACCGCGGGTGGAAGAGCTGGCCGGCGGTGTTGGGGCATTACCTGCCGCCCTCACCGCAGGAGCTGGCGAGGTTCCCGTTCGTGCGTCCGGTGCTCCTGGTCGACGCCCCGTTGCCCCTCACCGATCTGCCCCCGGCACCGGAGCGACCCGGGCCTGAACTGGCGGAACTGGCCCAGAGGGCGGTGTCGGTCCTGACCCGCGAACTCAATGATCTCCTCAGTCCCATCATCAATACATTGGAGTCCGGCTAGCGTCCGATTAGCGAGCTAAACCGCCCATTAACCGGATTCTGGTACCGTCCGGTACGGAATGCGCTTCGGTTGCGTTCGGGGCCTGGGCTCATCGGATCCTGGGCACCCGACGCCACGGCTGATGGGTGGCTCGGCTTGACCAATCCGCAGTGGGTGGGCGATGACATCGACCTCACCCGTCCCAGCGTCTCCCGGATGTACGACTACTACCTCGGGGGCTTCCACAATTTCGGGCCCGACCGGGAGATGGCCGAGAAGGCGATCGCCGGGTGGCCGGAACTCCCCCAGATCATGCGCGCGAACCGGGCGTTCCTGCGGCGCGGGGTCACCTACCTGATCGACCAGGGCGTGCGCCAGTTCCTCGACATCGGCTCGGGCATCCCGACGGTGGGCAACGTGCACGAGGTGGCGCAGGAGCTGGCCCCGGACGCGAAGATCGTCTATGTCGACACCGACCCGGTCGCCGTCGCGCACAGCAAGCAGCTGCTCGAGGGCAACACCGGCGCAGCGGCGCTGTCCGGTGACTTCACCCGGCCCGCCGAGCTGCTCCAGGAGGTGCAGCAGCTCGGGTTGCTGGACCCGCAGAAGCCGACCGCGGTGCTGCTGAACGCCCTGCTGCACTTCGTTCCGGACGAGGCCAAGCCCGCGGAACTGATCGCGCACTACCGCGACTGGAGCGCGACGGGCAGCTACCTGATGATCAGTCACGCCACGCACGAGCTGCACCCCACCGAGCAGACGGAGGGCTTCAAGCAGCTCTATCGCAACGCGACCAGCCAGATGCGTTTTCGAGGACGGGACGAGGTCGCGACCTTCTTCGAGGGCTACGACCTGGTCGAGCCCGGCATCGAGCTGCTGACCCGCTGGCGCCCGGACGAAGCCTCCTCCACCCAGGACGCGGAGCGCTTCCCCGGATGGGCCGGAGTCGGCCGGAAGCCATGAGCAGCAGCATTTTTCCCGGATGAGCCAGAAACGTCTGAGCGCGGACTGGGAACTGGCCCTGCGTGAGTCCGGCGACCCGCTGGCGGGGCAGGACTTCGCCCATCTCGCGGAGCGCCTGGCCATGGTGACACTGGCCGGGCTGACCCCGACGGCCGATGCGGAGAAGTCCGGCCGCCGGCTGGGCCGGATGCTGGCCGACGCGCAC
The DNA here is from genome assembly GCF_030269305.1 of Kineosporia sp. NBRC 101731. Lineage (NCBI taxonomy): Bacteria > Bacillati > Actinomycetota > Actinomycetes > Kineosporiales > Kineosporiaceae > Kineosporia > Kineosporia sp. NBRC 101731. Next base: position 14,694 of record NZ_BSTC01000021.1, on the reverse strand, counting down.
TTCACCGCGCCCCGGGCGATCGGGCAGGCCGTGATGGTGCTGGCCCGGTACGCCCCGGACGTGGGAGACCTGCATCGCGAGCGCCAGCTGCTGCTCATGCAGGGCGGGCTGGCGGCCGGTCACGCCTCGGCGGTGCAGCAGCGACTGCTGACCCACCAGGAAGCCATCCACCAAGCCGCGTCGGCGGCTCGCGACGAGGTCGCCCAGGCACTGTCCGAGTCGGAGGCCCGCTGGCGGCGACTGGTCGACCAGGCTCCGGTGGGCATCGCGATCGGCGACATCGAGGGCAACATCCTCGAGGCGAACGCATCGCTGCAGCGGATGCTCGGGTTCACGCTCGACGACATGCGCGGCATGCGGATCGAGCAGTTCACGCACCCGGAGGACGGCGAGGACGTCTGGGAGACGTACGCCGACCTGGTCGCCGGACGCAGCGACGAGTACCGGATGGAGAAGCAGTACGTCCGCAAGGACGGCGAGGTCGCCTGGACCAACCTGAGCGTGAGCCTGATCCGCGACCCCGACGGTGAGCCGGCGTTCCAGGTAGCGGTGGTCGAGGACATCACGGAGCGGCACACGCTGCAGGAGCAGCTCAGCCACGAGGCCACGCACGATCCGCTGACGGGTCTGCCGAACCGGGTGCTCTTCCTGCGCCGTCTGGATCGTGCGGTGGCCGACCCCGGTCCGGACGACCGGGTGGCGGTGCTGTTCATCGACCTGGACGGGTTCAAGTTCGTCAACGACTCGCGGGGCCACATCGTCGGCGACCGGGTGCTCATCGCCGTGGCCGAACGTCTGGCCGAGGCCGCGCAAGCCTCCGGGGCGCTGGTGGCGCGACTGGCCGGCGACGAGTTCGTGGCGTTGCTGTCCAGTCGTCGGGGAGAGCAGCGGCCGATGACGGTGGCCGAGGAACTACTGGCCGCGCTGAAGAAGCCGCTGAATGTCACCGGACAGCTGCCCGTGCAGGTCGGCGCCAGCATCGGCGTGGTGGAACTGGCTGCGGCGGGCGCCAACTCGGCCGAGATCATGCAGGCGGCCGATCTGGCCCTGCATGCGGCGAAGGAGGCCGGCAAGGGCCGCGTGGTGGAGCACGATCCTCAGCGTCGGGCCGGTCAGCTGACGAAGTTCCAGGTGGCGATGCAGCTGCCGGGTCTGGTGGAGCGTGGTGAGCTGGCGCTGGTCTACCAGCCCCTGGTGCGCCTGGACACCGGCGCCGTGCACAGTGTGGAGGCACTGCTGCGCTGGAACCACCCGCACATGGGGCCGCTGTCGCCGGACATGTTCATCCGGATCGCCGAGGAGAACGCCGCGATCCTGCCGATCGGGCGCTGGGTGCTCGACCGGGCCTGCGCCGACATGGCGGTCAGTGCGTGGCCCGCCGTGAACATCAATGTCAGTGTGCGACAGCTGTACTCGCCGCGGTTCCTGAACGACATCAAGCGCGCGCTGGACCTGGCCCAGATCGAGCCGTCGATGCTGCGGGTGGAGATCACCGAGAGCGTGGTGATGAACCTCGACGATCCCGAGCCGGTCGCGGTACTGGACACCTTGGTGAACATGGGGGTTCGTCTGGTGATGGACGACTTCGGCACCGGTTACAGCAATCTCGCGGCCCTGCGACGCCTGCCCTGGCATGAGCTGAAACTGGCCGGCGCCTTCCTGGAGAGTTCCCGCGCCGGGCAGGCCTGGTCGCCGACCGACCAGCGCATCCTGCAGACGCTGGTCGAGCTCGCCCACAGCATCGACCTGCTGGTGACGGCCGAGGGCGTGGAGACCGCGGAGCAGGACCAGCAGGTGCGGGAGATCGGCTGCGACGTGGGGCAGGGCTGGTTCTACGCCAGACCCGCCCCCGTCATCATCCAGCCCTCAGCGACCCGCCGGCCCGCCGCCAAACCCACGCCCCCGCAGGCCCGGCGCAACGGGAGCGCCCCGAACACCGCACCCATGCCGACGATTCAGGTGCGTCGCTGAGGTCAAGGGTCAGAGCGCAAGGACGCACGGAGCAAGGAAGGCTCAGGGCGTCCACTTGATCGTCGGGTTGACGTGGCCGGTCCAGTCGAACGTGGCCATGTTGTCCCAGCCGTTCCCGCTCGTGGCGATGTTCGCCGGGTCCCAGCCGTTGCCCGCGTTCGGCCCGTACCAGGTCGGTTCCCAGTAGAAGACACCGATCGCCCCGGCGTTGCGGGCGGTGTTCTGTACGTAGGAGAACTCGGTGGCCTGCCCGGCCCAGGAGGTGGTGATCCCCTCACAGGTGGCCGAGGTCACCGAGTTGGAGGTGCTGTCGGCGTTGGAAGCGGTGAAGGGGAAGGCCGTCTCGGCGATGACCACCGGCTTGGAGTACCGCGTGCGCATGTCGGTGATCACGTTGTAGAGGTTCGCCAGGGTGCCGTGCCACATGCAGTAGTACGACAGTCCGGTGATGTCCCAGTTGACGCCCTTGGCCTTGATCCCGTCGTAGAACCAGCGGGCGTTGGTCAGGCTGTCCGAGTTCGCGGTGTGGATGATCACCTGGGTCGAGCTGTTGCAGGCCTTGGTCGCGTTGTAACCGGCCTTCAGCAGCAGACTCAGATTGGTGAAGTCACTGTTCACGACTTTGCCGTCGTTCCAGAGCATTCCGACGTTGATCTCGTTACCGATCTGCACGCTGTCCGGGGTCGTGCCCTGGGCCTTGAGCGTGGTGCAGAGGTTGTAGGTGTAGTCGTAGACGTCGGTCTGCAACTGGGCGATGTTGTGACTGGCCCACGCGGCCGGCTTGCCCTGCTTGCCGGGGTCGGCCCAGGTGTCGGAGTAATGGAAGTCGACCAGCAGCTTGAGCCCCTTGGCCTTCACCGTCTTCGCGTAGGCCGCGACCTTGGCGGCGTTGTTGTATCCGCTGGTGGGGTTGTTCCAGACCCGGAGCCGGGCGTAGTTCACGCCGTTGGCCTTGAGGATGTCGAGCGCGTCCTGCTGCGTGCCGGCGGCGTTGTAGAACTTCAGCCCCAGCTCGTTGCTGCGTTGCAGCGTGGACACGTCGGCCCCGAGCATGGTCAGACTGTTGGCCGCACTGGCGGTCGGCGGTGCGGTGATGCCGGCGGTGAGCAGGGCGGCGAGCGCGGCCACCGTTCCCGCCAGGTTCCTGAACTTCATCTGCTGCTCCACTCGTCTTTGAGGTGGACCGGACTGTGAGCGCTCACAGTCTCACGCGGCAGACATTCCGGACAAGAGTGGACAGTCAACGGGACCGGCGGACGAGCCCCGGCGAACCCAGAACGAGCACCGGACGAGCACAGAACAGGCTCAGAACGGGCTCTCAGGCCGAGCCGCGCCGCACCAGCGTCGTCGGGAGAACCCGCGAGGAAGCCGGCCGCCCGTCGATCAGCTGCCGCAGCACCTCGACCATCTCCGCCGCTACCTGGGCCAGTGGCTGCCGCACGGTGGTGAGCGGGGGCCGGGTCGCCGGGGCGATCGCCGAGTCGTCGAACCCGCCGACCAGCACGTCGTCGGGCACCCGCCGACCGGCCTCGTACAGCGCCTCCAGAGCACCCACCGCCAGCAGGTCGGAGGCGACGAAAACGGCATCCAGGTCGGGACATCCGGCCAGCAGCGCGGCCATCGCGGCGTGCCCGGCGGCGATGCTGAAGTCGGTGGCCCGCACGATGCCCCCCTCGGGCACCCGGGACCCGAGCACGTCGCGGTAGCCGGCCAGCCGCTCCACCCCGCCGGCCGTGTCGTCCGGCCCGGCGACCGTGGCGATGCGGTGGCGCCCCCGGTCGATCAGGTACTGGGTGATCAGCCGGGCTCCCCCGCGGTCGTCGGCCGCGACGTAGGGCATCCGCAGCCCGGCGTCCGGAGGCCGGCCGCAGACCACCACCGGCAGCCCGGCCGCGTCCAGCTCGGTGGCCAGCGGGTCTCCGGTGTGCGTGGACACCAGCAGCACGCCGTCGACGTGCCCGCCCTGGACGAACCGCATCACCCGGGAGCGTTCCTGCGGCGTGGACGCCAGCATCAGCACCAGGCTGGAGTCGTCCTCGGCGAGGATCTGGGTGCAGGCCCGCAGCAGCGCGTTGAAGACCGGGTCCTCGAACAGCCGGTCCTGCGGTTCGGACAGCACGAAGGCGACCGCTCCCGAGCGCCGGGTGACCAGGCTGCGGGCACTCTGATTGACCACGTACCCGGTCTGCCGCATGGCCGCCCGCACCGCGGCCTGTGATTCCGGGCTGACGTGGAAGGCCCCGTTCAGCACCCGGGACACGGTGCCCCGGGACACCCCGGCCACCTCGGCGACGTCTTCCATCGTCGGGCCACGCCGTTGCGCCCGGCGGGCAGCGCCCCGAGACTTCGGGTGCACGCTCGCGCCGTCCGACATGCCGCTCCCCACCTCACCGACTGATGTCGTTGCACGATAGCCGGTGCCGGTTCTCAACTGTTGACAAATCGGTCGTGCACACGTGACTGTGAGCGCTCACAGTGCCAGACCGGTGCCGTGACGTTCACCCGGAGGTCATCGATGCCCTCGTCCAGCGTTCCCCTGCCCAGCCCCGCATCAGGACTGTCCCGAAGAGCTGCCCTGGCCGCCGTGGGTGGGATAGCCCTCACCGGTTTCGCCGCGTCCCCGGCCGATGCCGCCAGTACAGCCGGTCGCACAGCCGGCCACGCAGACACCGCCCTGAGCATCCGCGGCGCCGACCTGTCCTTCCTTCCGCAGCTGGAGGAGGCCGGGGTCCACTACCGCGACCTGGCCGGCCGCGTCCGCCCGGCCGAGCGGATCATCGCCGCCGCGGGGGCCAACCACCAGCGCATCCGGGTGTGGGTCGACCCGCCGGCCGGGTACACCGACCGGAAGCGGGCACTGGCCCTGGCCCGGCGGGCCCACCGGGCCGGGCTGAAGATCGTGCTCGACCCACACTACTGCGACTTCTGGGCCGATCCGAGCAAACAGCCGATCCCGGCCGGCTGGCCCACCGACCTGGCCGGGCTGACCGAGAAGGTCCGCACCTACACCCGGGATCTGGTGCGGGATTTCGCCGCCCAGGGCACGCCGGTCGACATCTTCCAGATGGGCAACGAGATCACCGCCGGGATCCTCTGGCCGGTCGGGCAGCTCTACCCGGCCGACGGCTCCCAGCACTGGGAGGAGTTCGCCACCCTGCTCAAGGCCGGTATTGCCGGTGCCCGTCAGGGTGCGGGCCGGCGCCCCCTGAAGGTGATGCTGCACATCGACCGCGGCGGCAAGCTGGCCGACACCCGCTGGTTCTTCGACAACATCACCACGCAGCAGGTGCCTTTCGACATCATCGGTCAGTCGTACTACCCGATGTGGCACGGCTCGCTGGCGGATCTACGTGCCAACCTCGAAGATTCGGTGGCCCGATACGGAAAACCGGTGCTGCTGGCTGAGGTCAGCTACCCATGGACGTTCGAGGACGGCGACGGCCGGGGCAACATCGTCACCCCCGACGCCGTGCTGCCCGACCTGGACCGGTTCCCGGCCACCCCGGCCGGGCAGGCCGGCTTCTACCAGGCCCTGCGCGAGGTGCTGGTGGGGGTGCCGGGTGGCAACGGGCTGGGATTCCTGGTCTGGGAGCCGGAATGGATTCCGGGCGTGGGCTGGCAGCCCGGCGCCGAGGCGTCGAACGACAACCTCACCCAGTTCGACTTCACCGGCCGCGCCCTGCCCTCGATCAGGGCCTACCGAAAGCCCTGATCACATGTTGCTCACGCCGATGTAGAAGAACGTACCGCCCAGGACGATCAGGCCGCCGAACGCCGCCGACATGATCATCAGGGCCTGCCGTGTGCTGATCCACACGCGCACCAGCAGATAGGTACTCGCGGTGGCGACCAGGGCCATCGGCGCCAGGTAGGAGATGAACAAGGACGCGGCGGTGGTCACGAGCATCATGACCACCGCCGTGGCCACCGCGCGCCGACGGCCGAGGTCGTGATGCAGCACCCCGTAGGTGCTGACCGCGGTGGCCGTGGCGATGAAGGCGATCATCGCGAAGATGTCCAGGCGGGCCAGGCCGACGGCGGCGAAGAAGCTCGCGGCCACGGCCACCAGGGTGAGCGCACCGGTCCGCACCGGCTGCCGGTGTCCGCGTCGCCAGGCCACCAGCAGGGCCATCACCGCGGCGTACCCGGCCGTGCAGAGGATCAGGAAGATCAGGGCGATGTCCACGGGCGCTTCTCCTAGGGTCATTTTCGGTGCAGGAGAAGCCTGTCAGCGGGATCCGCGCGCCCGCGTCCCGCAAAAGTCGCACCGGCGGGCCCGGTGTGGACGTCGTCCGAAAGTCTGACGGAAGACGCCCAGCACCAGGACCGTGATCCCGCCTACGTGCTCAGATCTCGCCCGTCACCACGAGGCTCTGCCGGGCCAGCACGTTCGCCGAGACCAGGAACCCGAGGTAGGCGGGCGTGCTCTGCGCGGTCACCTCGATCTTCTCGACGCCCAGCGCGTGCACGGTGAAGACGTAACGGTGCGGACCGTGGCCGGCCGGCGGGGCGGCCCCGATGAACTGCGCCGTCCCGGCGTCGTTGCGCAGCTGGAAAGCGCCTGCGGGCAGGCCGGAACCGTCGGCGTCACCGGCGCCCTCGGGCAGTTCGGTGACCGAGGCCGCGATGTCGGCGACCGCCCAGTGCCAGAAACCCGACATGGTCGGCGCGTCCGGGTCGTACCCGGTCACCGCGTAGCTCTTCGTGCCCTCCGGGGCACCCGACCAGCTCAGCTGCGGGGAGACATCGGCGCCACCGGGCACGCCCATGGCGCCGGAGTACTGCGCGGGCGGCAGGGTCGCCCCGTCGGTGACCGTCGAGCTGGTCAGCGTGAAACCCGGCACCTCCGGCAGACCGGCGAAGGGGTCGTTGCTGTTCATGGCGTTCCTTCCGTGGATGAGCCCAGGATGATGGGCTCCCGTTCCTCCGGGCGAAGGTCCGATTATCCCGGTTCAGTCACCACTGCCTGGAGGACGCCCAGCAGGCACGGCGGTTCCGCTCCCGTCGGGAGCGCCTCGAGCAGGCGGGGCGGGTAGTGGATCTTGCGCCCGGAGCGGGTACCGAGAAACCGGTGCAGCTGGGCCTCGACCGGCTCCCGACGATGATCGGGCTGGTGGGCGAAGGTCTCGAACCGCGCCAGGTCCCCCTCGGCCCGGACGACCTCCAGCACCGCGTCCGCTCCCAGGGCCCGGATCAGCTCGTCCTCAAGATCCGTGACGCAGGCGTGGAACCCCCGCGCGGCCAGGTCCGCACGGGCCGGCCCGTCCTCGAAGAGGTCCTGCCGCGAGCCCAGGTACCGGGGGAACCAGCCCGCCCGTTCCAGGCCCCGGCGCACGTAGCCGATCTCGGCCTCGTCGTAGAGCCCGGCCAGCGGCAGGCCCAGCCCCGCCGGGCCGAGCCGCCCGACGAAGTGGGCGATCCCCGAAGCCCCGCCCATCGACACCACCAGGATGTGCAGCGCAGCCAGGTCGACGCCCGTGCGGCGGGCCGTCGCCTCCACCGCGGCCCGATCGCTCTCCCCCTCGACCAGCACCACCGCGGCCGCACCGGTGGCGACGGCCAGGTCGAGGGCTTCGGCAGGCTGCACGCCGGAACTCTCTCACCCACCCGGGCGCTCAAGCTACTCACAGTTAAAAGCTCGCCTAATGCCTCCGGAACCCCTGCCGATATTGCAGATCGCGGCACTCATCACCGATCCCCGAGCCACCGAGGACCACGAGATCGCATGGAACACATCGAGTCAGCACGGGACCGGCTCGCGGCGCTCCGTGCCGCCCCGGACAGCACAGTCTGGTCGATCCTGATCGGGGAAGAGGCGGCCGAGGCCGAACTCACGCGCCTCAGCCGGCTCCCCGGAGCACCACTACGGGGCTGGCTGGTCTCGGTCAAGGACAACGTCGACGTGGCCGGTTTGCTCACCAGCGCGACCACGGGACGCCCGTTGTACACCCCCGACGTGGACGCCCCGGTCGTGGCCGCCCTGCGGGAGGCGGGTGCGTTCATCGCGGGCAAGACGACCATGGGGCAGCTGTCGATCGGCAGTCGCGACGTCTCGGGCGACCTGTCGTCGGTGGCCGACCCGACCCTGATCGCCGGGGGCTCCGGTGGAGCGGTGTCCGTCGCGCGAGGGCTGACGGACATCTCCATCGGCACCGACGCGGGCGGGTCGGGACGAGTCCCGGCCGCCTTCAACGGCATCATCGGGCTACGGCCGACCCCGGGCCTGATCCCGGCCGCCGGTGCGGTGCTCTCCGCCCCCGGCTACGAGTCCATGAGCATCTACGCCCGCGATCTGGACACCGCCGAGCAGGCACTCGCCGTGCTCGTGCGACACCACCTCGACGTGCCCGGCAGCCGCCCCTGGCCGGCCGACGCGCCGCTCGCCGCCCCTGCCCACGTGCGCATCGGCGTGCCCACCCCCAGCGAACTGGACCCGCTGACACCGGCCTGGCGCAGTGCCTTCGAGGGGGCGCAGCGGCGGCTCGACCAGAAGCGGTTCACGATCGTGCCGGTCGACATCGCCGAGCTGATCGGCGCCCGGCTGCCCTACGACGTCGCGTTGCTGCGTGACCTGCAGATCCAGCGGACGATGGCTGCCCGGGCGAGCGCGCTGTGGGACCACATCGACGTGCTCATCACCCCGACCGCGCCCGGTCACCCGTCCCATCAGCAGGCGATCAGCGACCCGGCCGGCGTGAACTCGTGGCTCGGCACCTACACGAACTTCGTGAACCTGCTCGATCTGGCGGCCATCGCCATGCCGATGAACACCGACGTCAGCGAGCCGGTCGGGGTCACGCTGATCGGTCCCGCGTTCAGCGACCGGGTACTGCTCGACGTCGCCGCCCGGCTGCGCCCCGACCTGGCACCGCTGCAGGCCTGGCTGCCCGGGCACCACGAGATCGCCGTCGTCGGGGACCTGTGCCGGGGCGGTGCCGCGGAGAGCGAACTGTCGCGCCACGGGGCGCGATTCGTCCGGGAGGTGCGCACCTCACCGGAATACGTGGTGCACCGCAGCGGACTGGTGCGGCGACCGGGGGCCTCGGGCGTCACCGCCGAGATCTGGGCCCTTCCCTCGGCCTCGCTCTCCCCGCTCCTGGCCGGACTCCCCACCCCCCTCAGCCTCGGCACGGTCCGTCTCGACGACGGCAGCATCGTCAGTGGTTTCGTCTGCGAACCCGGCGTCACCTTCCCCGTGACGCGCCCACCGACCGGCACGACGACTCCAGAAAACGCCGAAGAGAGGCCGCACATGCCCCGCACCCCCGGTGACCGCATCGCCGAGATCGACGGACTGTTCGCTGCCCGGGCGCTGGAACACATTCGTCCGCTCATCAGCGAGGAACTGCTCGAGGAGCACCGCAAGGCCCCGCTCACGATCACCAGTCCCGGGCTGCGGTACCTCCTGGACCAGATCGCCCAGGCCCCCGCCACCGACTCCCTGGCCGTGCTCGCGCTCAAGCCGGGCGAGAGCTATCAGGTGATCCGCCGGGCCGCGCGCCGCGGTTTCCCGAACGACCTCAGTGATGTGCGCCGCTACCCCACCGAGGAGGCCGCGCTCCACGAGATCCTCCTGCGCCGTCTGGCCTCCCTAGGCCTGCGGCCCCGGGTGTCCGGCGACGACACCGGCGTGATGGCCATCGAGCCCGACGTCACTCTGCCCCGCGTCATCGGGTACACCGACCGGCTCGGCGTGAAGCAGGGCACGGGGGTGGACGTGCACCTCTCGTCCACCCACCCGGTGACCGTCTCCGCCGACCTGGTGTCCCTCGGCGACCCCGAGGTGGTCGCCTCGTTCGGCGAGATCCAGGTGACCCCGCAGCGCACGGTGCTGGGCTCGTGCGCCGTCACCGGTCTGCTTCCGGTCGAGATCTCCGTGCTCAGCGTCATCTTCATGCCCACCGGGATCGGCAACGGACGTCAGGTGGTGGTCTCGCAGGACGGTCCGGAGGGCTGGTGGTTCGGTCTCGACCAGGAGGGATACCCGCAGCTGACCACGGTGGGCACCACCTCGTCCGCCAAGAAGCCACTGGTGAATGGGGTCTGGTACATGGTGGCCGTGGAGGCGGGCGAGCAGGGCTCGTTCACCGTCGCCACCGTGCCCGCGCCGCGCTCGGGCTGGACCTCCGGCGTGAACCTGATCCCGGCGACCGTCACCGCCGGGGCGGCGCTGACCATGACCGACCAGCCGGTGCGCTTCGCCGCCCGGGCCGACGGGGACTTCTGGACGGACTCCTTCGACGGCAAGATCGAGACGCCGGTGGCCCTGTCCGGGAGCTCGGGCGCCGACGTGGTCAAGAACACCCGGCGCCGCATGCCGGCCCGGGAGCAGGAGACCGCCGTGGTGGTCTGGGACGTGGCGGCCAACCTCGGTGACGAGGGCATCAAGGACCACGAGATCCCGGCCCTGGTGCGCTCGGAGAGCGGAAGCTGGGAAGAAGTGCCCTCGCTGTTCGCCCAGACGCTGAACGCGCCCGCCTGGGGCGTCACCTCGTCGTCGTGGAACGGTATGCAGGACTCGTTCACCCACCGCCCGGACCAGTGGGCGGCCATTCACTTCCACCGCTCCGACCTCGACGACTGCCGCTGGCCGGTCTCCTTCACGGTCGACGTCTCCGACGAGGTGCGCAGCGGCGCCTACGTGGTGCGGCTGTGCGCAGCCGGGTTCGAGACCGAACTGCTGCCCCTGTTCGTCGAGCCGGAGTGGCAGGAGGCACGGCTCGCGGTGATCGTGCCGACGCTGTCGTACCTGGCGGCCGAGGACGAGCCGGCCCCGCCGGTGGTGACCGATGCCGACCTCTACCTGCACGACCACCCGCAGTTCGGGCACCACACCGGTGAGACCCACGCGTCGCTGCGGCGACCGCTGCTGCACCTGCGCTCGACCGGTACCGGCCGCCTGGCCGCCGACATGCAGCTGCTGGCCTGGCTGGACTCCGAGGGCATCGCGTACGAGGTGGTCACCGACCACACGCTGCACGAACAGGGCACCGCGGCACTGCGCCCGTACGCGGCCGTGGCCACCACCAGCCGCCCGTCGCTCTACACCACGACGATGCTGGACGCGGTGGAGGAGTACGTCAACGCCGGTGGACGTTTCGCGTACCTGGGGGCCGACGGATTCTCCACCCGGGTCTCGGTGGACTACCGGCGACCGTGGATGATGGAGCTGCGCCGGCCCGACGCCCGGCCGGGCGAGCTGACCCATGCCTACTCCGGTGAACGGGGCGGTGCCTGGGGCACTCTCGGCCGCCCCACCCACAAGTTCTTCAACGTCGGTGCCACCCCGCAGCGACCCGACCTGGCCGGCTGGTTCCGCCGCCTGACCGACGCCGACGACCCCCGCGCCGCGTTCGTGCTCGAGGGCGTCAGCGAGGAGATCTTCGGTCAGCTACGAGCCCACTGTGTGGACCGGTACGACGCGGCACTGGGCTCCTCGCCCGACGTGCTGGTGCTCGCGACCGGTGAGGGCCTGTCCCGGACCGGTGACCCGGGCGTGCGGGCCGACATGACCTACCGGGTCACGCCCTCCGACGGCGCGGTGTTCACCACCGGGGCGAGTTCCTGGTGCGGGTCACTGGGCAAGGACCCGGTGATCTCCCGGATCACCGGGAACGTGATCCGGCGGTTCGTCGACGAGGAACCCCTGGACTGACGGGTCAGCGGATCTGGAAGGATTCGGGCATGACGCCCGACACTCCCGGACCGCCCTTCCACCTCGTTCCCTCGCCCGGCTCGGACTGGAATCTCGAGCCGGGCGGAGGGTCGATCAGCACCACCGCGCTACCGAGGTCCGACGTCTTCGTCGACCCGGCAGGTGTGGCCGCGCCGAAGCACGACGCGGCCACCCTGCTGGCTCCCGCCCCCGATGGCGACTTCCAGCTCACGGCCCGCGTCACCGTGGACTTCGCCGCCGACTTCGACGCCGGTGTCCTGGTGCTCTGGTTCGACGAGCTGCACTGGGGAAAGCTCTGTTTCGAGTACTCCCCGGCCGGTGAGCCGATGGTGGTCTCGGTGGTCTGCCGGGGCGTCGCCGACGACTCGAACGCCTTCGTGGTGGCCGGGGAGTCGGTCTGGCTACGGGTCTCGCGCATCGACGGGGCATTCGCCTACCATGCCTCCCTGGACGGCAAGACCTGGCCGATGGTGCGCTATTTCGCCATCCCCGAGGGATCGATGGCCGACCTGCGGATCGGGTTCCTGGCCCAGTCGCCGGTAGGCGAGGGCTGCCGGGTGAGGTTCGACGAGGTCACCTTCACAGACGTTCGGCTGGAGAATCTGCGGGACGGCTCCTGACCCCCTCCTTCGCCTGCTGGATCAGCCGGTACACCTGCGCCCGCAACGTCGCGAACCGGGCGTCGGAGCGGGTGGTGAGCTGGTCGCGCTCGTCGGGCAGGTCCACGGTGACGTCCTGGAGAAGTACCGTGGGCCGGTCCGACAGCACCAGCACCCGCTCACCCAGGTAGACCGCCTCGTCGATGTCGTGGGTGACGAAGACGATCGTGACCCCCAGGTGCCGCCACAGGCCCCGCACCAGGTCTTCCAGATCGGCGCGAGTCTGCGCGTCGACCGCGGCGAACGGCTCGTCCATCACCAGCACGCCCGGCCGGTAGGCGACGGCCCGGGCGATCGCGACCCGCTGCTGCATGCCGCCGGACAGCTGCCAGGGATGCGCGTCGTGGCTGTCCAGCAGCCCCACCGCGGCCAGGGCGTCGCTCACCACGGCCCGGCGCTCGGCCCGGCCCAGACCTTTCTCGATGAGCGGACGTTCCACGTTCTGCCGCACCGTCATCCAGGGAAACAGGCTGCGGCCGTATTCCTGGAACACCATGGCCAGGTCCCGCGGCGGCCCGATGACCTTCACCCCGTCGAGCAGCACCTCACCACCCGTGGGCTCCAGCAGACCGCAGATACACCTCAGCAGCGTGGTCTTGCCGGCACCCGAGGGCCCGACCACGGTGAGCAGCTCGCCCCGGCGGACGGTGAAACTCAGCTCCCGGATCGCCTCCACCCGCCGACCGTGCCCGTCGTAGATCTTGCTGAGTTTCCTTATATCCAGGGCGGTCTCGGACTTGCTCTCATGAGTTCCGCCGGCCATCAGACTCCCCGATCTGCCTGCCGCTGGCCCCGGTACCAGGCCAGCGCGCGATGTTCGACGATGCGGAAGATCACGGACAGCGCCACCCCGAGCAGACCGAGCACGATGATGCCCGTCCACATCTGCGGTATGGCGAAACCCCGCTGGAACTGCACGACCGACGCACCCAGGCCGTGATTGGCACCGAACAGCTCACTGATCACCATGAGGATCACCGCGATCAACAGCGCCTGCCGGGCCCCGGCCGCGATCTGTGGGCTCACGGCGCGCAGCACCACGGCACGCAGCAGTGTCACCCGGCGGAACCCGTAGCTGCGGGCCGTGTCCAGCAGCCGCCGAAGTCCTTGCCCTTCTCGCCGGTCGAGGCCACCCCCTCGCCGACCACCTTCAGCGGAAGCCCCTGCGAGGCGGCGACCAGCAGTGACGTGGTGTTACTGAAACCGAAATCGTACTGACCACTCACCACCCCCGGGCACGATGGCGGCTCCACCCTGGGCGGTCTGCAGTTCGAGCTTCAGCCCTTGTTTCTCGAAGAATCCCTGTTCAACCCCCAGGTAGACGGGGGCAACGTCGAGAATGGGCACCAGGCCCACCTTCACAGTCGTCGTGCCGCCCGGTTCGGACGACTCGTCGGATCCCCCGCAGGCGGCCAATGTCAGCGCCGCGACGAACAGCACGATCGATCCCCGGAACGGTCTGCGCATCGCCGGCTCCTCAGTTGTACGGCTCTGTTCTTGCCATAGCGTTCTTGCCATAGCGTTCTTGCCACAGCGTTCTTGCCACAGCGTTCTTGCCACAGCGAACCCAGTTGCCGATCACTCACCCAAGTCGGTTGTCGACAATCAAGTCAACGATTTTCCCGACCACTGGGCGACAAAAGGGACTTGTTACCCTGGTGTGGATGGTTGACGCTTTCGTGGAAGCTACGGTTGCCAGCTCTTCACTGATCGAATCACGAACTGCTTCAGCACTTTTAGCGGAGTCAGCAGAATAGTCCAGGCCCGGGTGCCCGGGACGCCCGCGCCGGAAGAATCCCGCAGAGTCCTTCATACGACAGAGGGGCTGGACGAGGTGCATCGCGACGCCCGTCCGTGTACCGGCACAGCCGGCAGCCCGCCCCGAAGCAACCAGGCCGCCGTCCGTCCGAGCCGAAGGACCAGCGTGCGGGAACTCGACCACGTCGACCACGTCGACCACGTCACTACCTGTCCCACCACCTACCTCACCGTCGACACCCTCACGTATCCGCGAAATCCATGACCACAGAGATAGTCACCGGATTCACGTGATCTTCCGGTGGCACCCTCAGAAGGGCGGTTCTCCCCCGTACTGCTCGGGGACCGCCGGGTCCGGGCGGTCACGGGGGTCGACGCGCCGTAGTTCTTGCTGCCATTCCTCCTGACGGATGCGGTCCCGGGTGGCGCGGTCGGGTTCGCCGGGTAGCGGTTCGGGAATCTCGATGTGGTGCTGGCCCAGGCGGCTGCGCCATTCGATGGTCCCTTCTGGATAGGGCTCGTCGGGGCGGGTCAGGCGCGGTGTCCAGGCTGCGTGGGTCTTGAGGCGATGGTGGAATCGGCACAGCGGGACAAGGTTGCAGGGGCAGGACTTTCCACCTTTGGCGAAGG